>NZ_JBSFKO010000069.1:0-30835 GCF_053598575.1 Streptomyces sp. NPDC001100 | reverse complement strand
CTCCTCCTACCTGAACTCCCCTCTGCGTTCGTGACACACGCGGTTTGAAGCCTCCTCCCCCGCAGGGCGACTTCGAAGGGCCAAAATCCTTCATCTCCCACACAGCATCACTTCGAGGACGCACTTCCTACATGGAGCTCCTCATCGTGTTCAGGACACGCTCCCCGGCAGAGTCAGACTGACCCTCGTCAGGGGCTCGCGAGTGCCTCCCGGGGTGCAAGGCGGGCCGCACGCACAGCGGGCCAGAGCCCGGCGAGCGCGCCGATCGCCATCGTGGCGGTGATGCCGACCGCGAGTACCCAGGGCGGCACCACCACCTGCCAGCCCTGCGAGAGCGCGTACCCGGCCGATACTGCGGCACCGAGGGCCGCGCCGCCGGTGCCGCCCAGCGCGGAGAGCAGTACCGACTCGGTCAGGAACTGGGTACGGATCTGGGCCCGGGTGGCTCCGAGGGCGCGGCGCAGGCCGATCTCCCCGCGGCGCTCGAGGACAGCGATGACCATGGTGTTGGCGACGCCGACCCCGCCGACGAGCAGGGCGATGCCGCCGATGCCGACCAGGAGGTTGGTGAACGCCGCGTTGGCCGCCTGCTTGGCGCTGAGGGCGTCGGAAGGTCGGGAGACGCTCACCTGGCTGGGGTTTTCCGGATTGGCGGTGGCGGCGAGGACGTCTCGAACCTGGTCGACCTTGCTGTCGTCGCTGCGGGTGTAGATCTCGGTGGGATGGCCGTCGAAGCCGAGCACAGTCCTGGCCGCGTCCCAGCCGACCAGGGCCGCCGTGTCCAGTTCGGGGGCGAGCGGCGCCTTGGCAAGGATGCCGGTGACAGTGAACCACTTGCCGCCGAGCCAGACTTGGCTGCCGGGTGTGGTGATGCCGAGGATCTCGGCTGCCGTCGCTCCCAGAACGACGGCAGGGTAACGGCTCTGTGCGCCGTTGAGCCAGGTCCCGGCGGTCAGATCCAGTCCAACTGTCTTGGGAAGTCCGGGCGTTGCCCCGTAAACGCCGATGCCGCCGCTCGCTTCCCGGGGGATGTGGTCGTTGCGGTAGACCTTCGCAGTGGAGACCACGGCGGTGGCCGCGGCAGAGTCGACCGGACCGATGCGACTGATCATGTCGAGGGACTTCTCAGGCAGGGGCGCGTTCTTGCCGACGAAGTCCTTGCCAGGGGTCACCGTCAACAAGTTCGTTCCCACAGACGCTAGTTGGGCATTGAAGGCCGCCTGGCTGGAGGAGGAGATCGCGACCACGGCCACCATCGCGGCTATGCCGATCGCGATGCCGAGGGCGGAGAGCAGGACGCGGGCGGGACGGACCCGCAGCCCGCCACTGCCTACCCGCAGAGTGTCGACGGCACTGAGCCGACGAGGTGTCAGCCGGTCCCGGCGGGAATTCGGAGAGTGAACACTCATGCTGGCACCACCTCCTCGGCGATCCGGCCGTCACGGACCTTGATGCGGCGCGGCAGCCCAGTCGCGAGTTCCAGGTCGTGGGTGATGACCAGGACGGTGGTTCCGGTCTCGTTCAGTTCTCGCAGCAGCTCGACCACCGCCGCGCCGGACGCGGTGTCGAGCGCGCCGGTCGGTTCATCGGCGAGCAGCAGTGGGGGACCACCTACGACGGCTCGGGCGATGGCGACGCGTTGTTTCTCGCCGCCGGACAGCTCGTGCGGCCGGTGTTCGAGGCGGTGGCCCAGCCCGACACGGCGTAGCGCGGCCTCGGCCCGCGATCGGCGTCGACCGCGCCCGATTCCTCGGTACAGCAGGCCGTTCGCGACGTTGTCGACGGCGCTGACGCCGCCCGACAGAAAGAACTGCTGGAAGACGAAGCCGATGGAACGTGCCCGCAGCGCCGAGATCTGCCGCTCTTTGAGAACCGCTATGTCATGGCCTTCGATCCGGACGGTACCGGAGGTCGCCACGTCCAGCGTGCCGATGAGGTTGAGCAGCGTCGACTTGCCCGAGCCGGAGGGGCCGACGATCGCGACCAGTTCGCCGTGCCCCACCTGGAAGGAGACGTCGTGCAGGACGTGGGTGCCGCCGGGGTAGACGTGGTCGACGCCGGACAGTTCGACCAGCGGCGGGACGGTCTGGGCCGGGGGTGGTGTCGTCATGCGGCCGTCTCCACCGTCATGCCGGCGGTGAGTCCGGTGCCGCTGACCTCGACCCGGCCGTTCGCGAACATGCCCAGTTTCACGGGTACGACGGTCGACTCGCCGTCCGTGCCCACGGCTTGGACGCCGTAGCCTCCTTCGCTGAGTGCGAGCAGTGCGGTGACCGGCACAGTCAGGACGTTTTTCTTGGTGTCGCTCTTGAGCCCGACGGTCACCGGCGCTTGGACGATGTTCGGGGCGCCTGCCGCGTCGAGCAGGATGTCCACGGCGACGGTGTACTTGTCGCCACTGCCGTCCGCCCCAGGCTTCTTCGTCACCGTCTTGCCGATGCTGGTGATCGTGCCGCTCACGGTCTTGCCATTCGGCAGGGTCACCGTGACCTGTTCGTTCTTCTTCGCCAGGGCCTGGTCGGCGATGTCCAGGTCGACGTGAACCTGCCGCTTGATCGAGGTGGCGGTGAAGACCTCGGCACCCGGCTGGGCGACTGATCCGACCGCCGCCTTGTGCTCGCCGACCCTGAGCTCTCCGCCGGAGAAGACCACACGGCCCTTCGCGACCGTGCCGGTCTTCGGCAGGCCGAGGTGCTCCTGCCAGCGCTTCACGGCCTGCGCGGTGGCGGCCGTGAAGGTGTTGTCGACGGTGAAGCCGCCGTAGCCGAGTGCTTGGAGATTCCTCTCCAGTTGCCGTACGTCGTCGCCTTTTTCACCCACCTTCAGATCCCGGTAGGCGGGCGCCTTCCCGTACATGAGCAGCACCGGTGTCCCGTCCACCTGAAAGAGCTCCTCACCCCGCCTGATCGTGTCCCCCACCCCGGGCAGCGCGGTGATCGTGCCTGCCAGTTGGCCGGTGACCGCAGTGGATCCGGCGTAGCCGAGTGTGCCGTCGACCTGTTTGGTGTTGACCAGGGTCTGCCGGGTGACCTTGTCGGTCTCGGGCTGCGGTTTGTCGGCGACGGTACTCGCGGGTGCCTGTCTGGCGATGGCCGCGTAGCCGACGCCGCCTGCAATGGCGGTCAGGAGCACGGCGGTTATGGCCCAACGGGCGCGGCGGTGCCTGCGCGGCAGCGCGGGGAGAGGATCCGGCGCGGACAACTCCGACCGAGCTGTGCTGTCGTCCTGCGTACGCATGCTCACTGCCCCGTCTTGCCGCTGGTGGAGCCGCCGCATGCCTTCAGCGCATCCTTGGTCTTCTGCGAGTCGCCGTCCGGGATGTTCATGTGCCCGTCGTCGGTCGGGTCAGAGGCGTTTACGCCCTTGCTGCGCAGGCACTGGGCCACCTTCAGGTCCGCGGCCTTCTGCTCGGCGCCGTAGCCGGGCGCCTGACCGTCCGCGTGCGGCAAGTACTGCTTGCACTTGTCGACGGCGGCCTGGAACTTCTCCTGGTCGGCCGGAATGGTGACATTCTGTCCGTCCGCGCCCGGGTCGGGCATGTCGATGCCCTGCTTGCGCATGCACGCGGCGTACTTCAGCCGATCCTTCATGGGGTCCCCCGTGGTCTGCGAGGCCTCGGCCGACGGCTTCTTCGAGCCGCCGGCGCTGGCGACGTCCCTCCCGCCCCCACCGCTGCCGCAGGCCGACAGGGCCAGGGCCAGACCGAGGACCCCGGCAATCAGCCCGGTGCGCGTCAGGGACGTACGGGGTGCGGGAGAGGCGGACGGGCCTGAGGGAGGCACGGCGGAAGACGCCGGCGGCGTACGGAATGAACACAACATGGGAGCACCTCACGGGATCGGGGATCGGGAGGGCTCAGGACAACAGAACCGTCATTGCAGCCTCATAAACGCCCGCCTCCGGTCCCGCGCTCCACGCTTATCTCGCTGCAAACCTCTCTCTGCTTCTCTTGCGAGTCGGCAGCCCGATGCGCCTCATTGGTTAGGTTTCACTCGGCTCTGCACCATCGACTGCAACACCGAGGAAGTCCCCGATGAGGGTCCTGATCGCCGAAGATCACCACGTCCTGGCCCGGACCGTCGCCACAGGGCTCCGCCGCCAGGCCATCGCCGTCGACATCGCCCACTCCGGGGATGCTGCAGAGCAGATGTGCCTGCTCAACGACTACGACGTCGTCATTCTCGACCGCGATCTGCCCGTCATGAGCGGCGACGAGGTCTGCCGCCGCGTCGGCGACCTCCACAACCCGCCCCGCATCCTCATGCTGACCGCCGCCGGATCGGTCGACGACAAGGTGTACGGACTGCGCGACCTCGGCGCCGACGACTACCTCGCCAAACCTTTCGACTTCGCTGAACTCATCGCCAGGGTCCGGGCGTTGAGCCGCCGCGTGCCATCGACCCCACCCACGGTCCTGCGCTACGACGGCATCGAACTCGACCGGGCCCGCCATGAGGTCCGTGCGCATGGGCAGATTGTGGGACTGACCCCGAAGGAGTTCGCCGTCTTGCAACTCCTGATGGAGGCGCACGGCGAGCCCGTCGCCCACCGCACCCTCTTGGACCGGGTGTGGGACGTACACCTCGACTCCCGGACCAGCGCCCTGCGCACCACCATCAGCAGGCTGCGCACCAAGCTGGGCTCCGCCGAGTTGATAGCCGCCCACGAAGGAACGGGTTACCGGCTGTGCTGAACCATCTCCGCGCCGCCGCCCACGCGCGCCTGCCCTTCCGTACCAAACTGGCCGCCGCCTTCACCCTGCTGTTCTTCCTCTCCGGCGCTCTCCTGCTGGTGTTCGTCACCCTGCTGGCCCGGCAGGGCACCGTGGAGCGGTTCGCGGAGATCACCAAGGAGGAGCCCTGTGTCGCCGCCTCCACCCCGACCACTGCGCCGCCCTCTCACCCGTCCCCGCGCCTGGTGGAACCGCAGGCCAGCGGGGCAGCCACGGCCACGGCACCCCTCGACCGGGCGGCTCGACAGAACAAGGTCGAGGCCACCCAGCGGTTCACACAGTCGTTCTTGCGGCAGATGGTGCTCTGGTCGGCGGTCGGTCTCGTCACCGTAGGGGCACTGTCAGGGGCGATGGGCTGGTGGCTGGCCGGGCGGGCGCTGCGGCCCGTGCGCAAGATGACCGCGGCCGCCCGCGGGATCAGCGAGACCAACCTGCACGAACGACTGCGCCCGGCCGGCCCCTTCGACGAACTCCGCGAGATGGGCGAGACGTTCGATACCATGCTGGACCGTCTGGAGAAGTCCTTCGCCAGCCAGCGCCGCTTCGTCGCCAACGCCTCACACGAACTGCGCACCCCACTGGCCGTGCAGCGGACCAGCATCGAAGTCGGCCTCGCCGACCCGCTGCCGCCGGGCCTGGCCGATGTGCGCGAAGATCTGCTGACCGCGAACGAAGACGCCGAGCACCTCATCGCGGCTCTGCTGCTGCTCGCCCACAGCGACCGGGGGCTCGACCCGGACCGTACAGAAGCCACCGACATGGCCACTGTCGCACGGCAGGCCGCAGGCGAGCACGCCCCACTGGCAGCCGAGTCGGACGTCAAGGTCACGATCCACGCCACCCCACTGATCGTGACCGGTGACCCGGTGCTCCTCAAGCACTTGGTCTCCAACCTCGTCCGCAACGCCATCCAGTACAACTCCGCGCCCGGCACCGTTGCCGTCGACGTCGGCGCGGGACGAATCGCGGTCACCAACACTGGGCCGCACGTCCCGTCCGACCGGATCGACGGCCTCTTCGAGCCGTTCCGCAGGTTCGCCACCGACCGCACCAGCGTGCGCGGCCACGGCCTCGGCCTGGCCATCGTCCGCTCGATCGCCGAAGCCCACGGTGCCGAGGTGGCGGCCACACCGGGCCAGAACGGCGGCCTGGCGGTCACCATCAGATTCACCACGAGTGGACCACCTGCCCCGCACGCCTTTTGAGAGCCCCGATGCTCGGCCGCGCGCACCCGGCCAAACCCTTCAGGCGTGCCCCGGGTGCCCTGGCCCTGCCCTCAACGCTTCAAGATCAACCCATGGCCCGTTTGGAGTCTCCAGTTTCATGCCCTGGTTTGCGCAGCTGCATGATCTCGTCGTGCTGGGCGGCAATCCGGGACAGCGCGTGTGCTTGAACGCGGTCTGTTCTGCTGTCACTGGCTTCGCCGGCAGCCCCCAGGACTCCCAGCCCTCACCGAGTAGAACGCCACCTCCATGCCCCCGACCCTACGGACGGGACACAGCGCAGAGCACCCGACAAGTGCGTTCGACAGATCGCTCTATCAGCCTTACGGGACACGACAGTTGAGCGTGAACAACCGGTATCGCGTCATCGTCGCCGACGCCCGCCGCCACGGCGTGCCCGTCCTCGGCGTCGACATCAACCGCTCCCGCCCCCCACCACGCCGTCGCACGCCTCGACGACCCACCTTCGCGTGCGCCTGGCCCTGAGCGCCGTGAAGCACATCGCCGCGACGGACGTCACCCGGATCGCCGAACGCCTCGTCCAGATCGGCGCCCTCGACGTCAGGGTCGCTGTTGCGCACCGCGCCCGGAACGCGACGGAACCGGTGACAGCTACTCGCGCCAGGCCCGAAGGTGTTCTCATGCTGCTGCGCTATCGGACCAACGGTCCGGAGTTCGACTTCCCGCCCTTCACCGCTCTGCCGCCGGTCCGTTACGTGCTCGCGTCGACCCCCCGGTGCGGCAGCAACATGCTTGCCCGCGCCCTGTGGCACACCGGACTGGCCGGCTTCGCCGAGGACTACTTCGCCGACGCCTTCGTGCTGGACTACTTCGAGCGGTGGGGATTCGACTCCGGCGATCCGCAGGAGCTGGCGGCGGGCTACGTGCGGCGGCTCATGACGTGCCGGACCAGCCCCAACGGCGTGTTCGGGCTGCGGATCCACGCGGGGCACCTCGTGAACCTGGAGGTCGACCCGTACGACATCCTTCAGGCACCCCGGTACATCTGGATCCAACGCAGGGACCGGTTGCGGCAGGCCGTGTCGTACACCATGGCCGAGCAGACCGGTGTCTGGATCGTGGACGGGACCTTTCTGCCGGAGGGAAGGCCGCGGGCAGCTCCCCGGTACAGCTATGAGGAGATCCGCCGGCATCTGCGGATGCTCGATCGTGACGCGTCGGTCTGGGAGGAGTACTTCGGCCGGCACGGTGTCGCCCCGCGCATCGTCGTCTACGAGGACCTGGTCGCGGACTACGAGGGAGGCCTGCTGGGCTGCCTCGACTTCCTCGGTGTCGGCGCGCCCGCGTCGGTGCCGGCTCCGGGGATCAGGCGTCAGGCCGACGAGTTGACGGAACGGTGGGTCGAGAGGTTCCTACGGGATCGTCGTGCTGAGCGGCCAGCGTCGTAGGCGGTACGGCGTCCACCACAGGTAGCGCCCGGCGCGGTGGAGCAGGTTTTCGCGCAGGTGACGCTCCAGGACCCGCTGCGTCGAGGCGGACGCGACCACCGGGACGCCGTCCAGCAGGCTCTGGAACGCCGTGCTCCGGGGGGCGTTGACGACCAGGCGTCGGAAGGAACCCCAGCGGTGGTCGCGGATCTCCAGGAAGCCGGGGCCGCGGCGGTAGCCGCACTTCGCGATGTGGAACGAGTCGCGCCACGCGGTGACCACGCGCTCTTCGTGCTCCGCTCCCGTGGAGCCGCGGAAGAGGGCTGCCGGAGGGTGCAGGTGGCTCAACGCTCGCCACTGGGCCGGGTCGGCCATGCGCAGCGTCCAGTCCGCCGCGATGCCGCGGCTGGTGAGTTCCCGGACGAGGAGAAGGACCGCGACCGCGGACGCGCCGTCCGGATCGGTGAGGTCCACGGGCTCGGGCACCCGGACGAACTGGACGCCGTCGGAGGCGAGTTGCGCGACGACGTCCACCGGGTTGTCCGGCGGCCCGTCGAGGGCGCCGTAGTAGATGCCTGGTAGGCGCATGGCCGCCGGATCGCGGTCCTTCCACAGCGTCAGCTCCGGCTTCACCGGGTGTCTCCCCCGGCCGGGGCCGCCAGGGCGGGGACCAGCGGCGCGTCGTCCCCGTGCAGTCCGGCGCCGTCGAGCCGCAGCAGGTCCTGGTTGGCCACTGCGGGCGCGACCTGAACGTACTGGCCGCCCTCGGCGAAGACCAGGCCGAGGGCGCGCCACCGCTCCAGCAGCCCGGCGACGCGTTCTTCCGTCACCTCTCCGGCCGACTCCCCCGCGTCCGCGCAGCGGGCAGCGGCCTTGCGCAGCAGTGCCGACAGGCTGTGTGGCGTGTCGAGCAGCCGGAACACCGTCACTTCGAGCGGGTCGGTGAGGTCGAGCAGCCGCCAGGAGAAGCCCGGTCGGGTGTCGACCAGGACGATGTGTCCGCCGAGGTCGCAGTGGGTCAGGCGGCTGCGTGGGTACGCCCGCGTCCAGTCGGCGACGGCCGTGCGCAGCCGGTCCAGACATGCGCCGGCGATGCCCCGGTTCGGTGAGTCGAAGATGTACACCAGGTCGGCGAGTTCGGCCTCCGGGAGGTCGTAGATGTGGTGGTAGTGCGAGGCGGGACGCAGGTCGCCGAAGCCCAGTTCCGGCCGGTCGAAGTAGGGGCTGAACCGCTCGACCTTCAGGCGGGTGGAGTTGGCCGGCGGTCCGAGATGGTGGAGCGCGGGCAGCTGGTCGACGATCTCGTCGTAGTCCTGTTCGGTCTCCCCGGGGAAGCCGTAGAGGTAGTTCCAGCTGAGGTTGACACCGACGGTCTCCGCGTCCCGCAGCAGCCGTACGTTCTGGCAGCCGGTCACCCCCTTGTCCATCAGCTTCAGAACCCGGCTGCTGAGGCTCTCCACACCGGGCTGTACATAGCTGACTCCGGCCGCGTACAGCGTCGCCAGCTGCTCGCGCCGCAGGTTCGACTTGATCTCGTAGCACAGCCGCAGGTCGTACCCGCTCTCCTGGAGGAGCGGGGCCATGGAGGTGAGGTAGGCCATGTCGAGGATGTTGTCGGTGACCCACACGTCGAGTACGCGGTGGCGTTCGACCAGGCCGAGGATCTCGTCCACGAACCGCCGCGGGTCCTTGCTGCGGAACTCCATGAACGAGCCGTTGAGGCCGCAGAAGGTGCAGTGGTGCTTCTCGCCCCACCAGCAGCCGCGTGAGGCCTCCACCACCAGCCGCGGCTCCACCCAGCCGCCCGCGGTGGAGCGCGCGTGCCGCTCGAAGTAGTCGCCGTAGTCCGGGGTGACCAGTGCTCCCGGGGGCAGCGGGGCGGCGTTCATGGGATGTGCCAGGGACCGGCCCTGGGCATCGCGGCGGCACAGGCCGGGGATGGCGGCCAGGTCGTCGGCGTCGCCGTCGCGGAGTGCGGCGAGCAGCCGAGGGAACGCGATCTCGCCCTCGCCGCGCACCACGAAGTCGACGTACTCGAAGTTGCGGTGCAACGCGGCGCCCTGCGGACCGTCGCAGTTCGCGCCGCCGAAGACGGTGGTGGTGTCCGGTGCCAGTTCCTTCACCACGCGGGCCGCGGCCAGGGCCGCCGCGTTCTGCGCGAACGTGGTGGTGAAGCCGACCACGTCCGGTGCCGTGGCGGCGATCTTGGCGGCTGTCTCCCGGACGAACAGCGGCGCGAGTTCGTGCAGTTCGCGCGCCTTGGCCAGCATGTGCTCCGGCATCTTCCCGCCGAAGTGTTCCGTGAACTCGGCCTCCCGCCAGCGCGGTTGACCGTTGAGAGCGGCAGAGAAGATCCACTCGCTGTGTCCGGAGAAGTACGAGGTCGCGCAGAACTCGTACTCCTCGAAGCCGTATTCGGTACGAGCGGACACCCAGTCGGCGAAGTCGAGGTTGGCGTGCACCACTTCGACGTCCACGGCGCCGTCGGGGAAGACGTCGAGGACGCGGTGTTTGAGAATGCCGAGGGCGAGGGACGGCGCGTCGAGCGACGACCACGGCATGTCCACCAACACGATATGCAAGGCGGTTCCTCTCCCCGTCACCACAGTCCGCGGCGTGCCAGCGCCCGCCGCGCGGTCTCGCGCCGGTCCGACGGTTCGGCCTCGAAGGCCGCCGCCACCCGCCCGGACACCACGCCGTGAGCCAGCCCGGCGGACGTGGTGAAGTACGCGTAGTGCACCGCTTCCGCGTTCGCGGCGTGCTCAGTTCCCTCGGAGCGCTCCGCTGGGGTGGTTCCCCAGGTGCTTGCGGACGCTGCCGAGTACGTACGCAGGGCGGCGTGGCCCCGGTCGGTCGCGACGATTCCCTCCGCCTCGATCAGGAACGACAGCGGCTGCTCGCACGTGAGCGAGGTGAACAGGGCGATCATCAGCTCGTGGGTCACGGTGTCGCGCAGCGCTCCTGACCCGACGCCGTCCAGCAGGTAGGACGCGAACGCCTCCTCCGCCGACAACCCGGGAGCGGTGTACGGGATCAGCCGGAACCGGGCGAAGTGCGGTGAGCCGAGGAAGCCGGTGAGCAGCTCGGACTCCGTGGCACCGGCGTCCTGGAGCAGGCGCAGGCTGCGCGGGAACGTGGTCGCGAGGCTGCCGCCGCTGCCGGGTCGCCAGACCTGCGAGCGCAACCGCCGTGCGGTGGTGTCCAGTTCGTCCAGGTCGACGGAGGCCAGGCACTCCAGCTCGCCGGGATCCGCCGCCACGGCCTCGGCTCCCTCGTCGGCGAGCCGGGCCCGCAGGTCCGCGTCCAGCAGAAGCCGCATGAGCAGGTCGGTCAGTTGCTCGCCGTCCAGCGATGCGCCCGGCTCCACGGTGGTCACGCCGCCTCCCCGCGCTGCCAGGCGGCGACCAGGTCCCGCAGCCGCGCGTAGTTCCGCCGGGACTTCTCGACCAACTGCCCGTCCTCGCGGTACATCGGGTCTTCGTAGGACACCCCGAGGAGGTTGGGGCAGCGCGGCAGCAGATACTCCGTGAGCTCCAACTGCTCGTCCAGCAGGACACCGTGGTGCAGGTCGCGGAACTTGCCGCCCACGATCTGGCAGCCCGACAGGTGCAGCTCCCGGCAACGGCTGAGAGGGAGAGCCTCGATCCCGTCGTACATGCTGCGTCCGGTACGTCCTCTCAGCCACTGGTAGCTGAGCAGATGGCCGACATCGAGCGTCACCCGGACCTCGGCGTCCTCCGCCAGCCGGGCGAAGTACTCGAAGGCGTCCATGTGCCCCAGGACGAATGAGCCGCCCTCCGTGAAGCCGGGGAACTCGACGTGCAGCGGCGGATCGAGCAGCCGAGCCGCCTCCGCCACGTTCCGGGTAGCGATCTCCAGACCCGGCTCGGTGAGCGGCGGCGGGAGCGGATAGGGCATCGGTATGCCGCGCAGGCTCCAGATGCCCAGGTCCTCGACCACCCAGGAGAAGCCGTAGCGGGCAGCCAGTTCATTGGTGAACTCGGCGGCCGGGCGGCGGTCGTAGCGCTCGGGCGTGCCCATGTTCAGTTCGGTCTGGTGGAAGGCGCGGGCCGACCCGGCGGGCAGTGCCTCGAAGTAGCGGTCGTACGCGCGCACGTAGTCGACCGTCCGTACGCGGGCGCGCGAGCGCGGCTGGAACGCGAGGGCCGAGTAGGCGAAGTCGCCGCCGTGGCGGTGCAGGAAGGCGCGGACCCGGTCGGTGATGTCTCCGCCGCCGTCGTCGCTCTCCACGAATCCGATGCCGCGCCTGCCGAGGCGTCCGCCGCCCCACGGCATGTCCATCAGTACCCCCAGGCCCATCCGGCGCGGGGCTTCGGTGACGGTGCCGGTTCGGGTGCCGCCGGGTGCGGTGCGCGGCGGTTGCGTCATGACGAGCTCCTGGCTGAGGGGGCCGGGCCGGCTGAATGCGTCGGGTCGGGGGTGCCCGCTGCCGCGTCGGCCAGGCGGGCCAGCAATCGCCTGCCACGCTCGGTGCGGGCCGTGAGCAGGCCGTCGGCGCGCTGTTCCACGTCGTTGAGGGGGAGTGCGTAGAACCGCTCCCGGACGAGGTCGGCGAGGGTGATGCGTCCTGCCGTACGGTCGTCGGCGTACGCGGGCACGGTGCGTACCCACGTGTGCGGGCGCAGGGTCGCGACGGCGGGCGTGCCATGGCCGTTCGGGGCGGGGGGCGAGGATGCCGAGCCGTTCTCACGGCCCGGTCTGACGGTGCGGAAGATCCGCACCAGCCGGTCCAGTGCCTCGGTGCGCGTCGGGCCGCCGCGCACCGCCAGCGGGTGGCCGACCCGGCCGGCCAGGTAGCTCAGCTCGGGATTGCCCGCGAGGCGGTCCGACGTGTCGAGGGCGACCCCGTACTCCTCCGGGCTGCCCACGAGTCTGCTGCCGGGCTCCGCCACCATCAGCTCCAGCGCGTCGATGCCGATCCGCCGCTCGTTGTCGACGAGGAAGCGCAGGGATGCCTCGAACTCGTCCGGCGTCTCGTCCAGGACCTGGCCCATCACGGTGAACCGGACGGCGATGCCCGCCGCGTCGAGGTTGTCGAGGATCCGCTGGTAGTCGGCCGCGCGCACACCCCGCTCCATCCGGTCCAGCAGGCGCTGCGAGGTGCCCTCGTAGCCGACCGAGATCATCGCGCAGCCGACCGCGGCGAGGTCGTGGCAGAACCCCGGGTCGGTCAGGGCGGCCTCCAGCCGACCGCGAACGCCGAACCGGACCCGGATGCCGCGTGCGTGTGCCGCGCGCATCGCTTTCAGGATCAGCCGCAGGTTGGTGTTCTCGTCCGCGACCGACACGTACCGGGTGCCCGTGGCGCGCACGACGGCCTCCACGGCGTCGGCGATCTGGGTCGCGGTGCCCTGCTGGTAACGGCCTTGCGGGAGCGACCTGTTGCCGTACGAGCAGAACGCGCACCGCCCCCAGTAGCAGCCGACGCACGAGACGATCGCGAGCTCCAGGGCGTCGTTGAGATAGGAGCGGAACGGCAGTCCGGTGAAGTCGGGTGGCCCGAGGTCTCGGAAGCGCAGGTTCACCGCGGGCCCGGTGCGCGGCCCGGTCCCGGAACGCGGCAGCCAGGTCATGCCGGGCACGGCGGCGAGCGGAACCGTCCCGTCCAGCGCGTCAAGCCAGCGTTCGAGGGGCTCTTCCCCGGCGGTCGGGCACAGGGCGTCGACCGTGTCCCGGACTCCGGGCAGCCGGGCGAGGCTGTCGTGGCGGAGCATCACCTGCTGGCCGCCCAGACAGATTTGGGTGTCCGGCGCCAGCCGCCGGACCCAGGCGGCGATCAGCAGCGCGGGGGCGAGCTGGCTGAAGAACGCCACGGACAGGCCGACCACCCGGGGGCGATGCCGGCCGAGCAGTCCGGTCACCAGACGGTGCAGCGACACGACCGGTACGCCCAACGCCGCGGGCGGCCGGTCCGCGGCCCGGCGTACGGCATCGTCGAGCCGGCCCAGGTCCTCCCAGGCCCGTACGAGGAAGGTGTCGCGGACCAGTAGTTCGAGGGCCAGGGTGGCGAGCCGGACCGCGCGGTCCGGGCCCAGCTCGCCGGCCGACTCCTTGTGCAGGACGTGGGCACGCAACTCGCCGATGTGCGCGACGAAGACGTCGGCCACCGCTCGGCGATACCAGTCGCCCACGGCTTTACCGTCGTCGCCCGTGTCCTGGTCGCGGACCGCGTCGTCCAGCAGCGCGGGACAACGCAGCAGCTCATGGAGCACGGCGATGTTCAGGTCGGCCTGGTGAACCCGCCGGCCCCGGCGCCGCAGGTGGCCGGTCAGATAAGGCAGGCTCAGATACGGGAAGAACCTGGCCTCGGTCTGCGGAGGGAAGATCAACAGGACGTCGGTGCGGGTACGGTCCGCCGACTGGCTGGACGGCACGACCCACCTCCTCGTCCCACCGTTCTCATCGGGGTTCTCCTTCGTGGATACCCCCGGCTTCAGCCGGGGGAGGAAGCGAAGCTCCTGCGGAGCAGGGCAGGGAAAGCCGGTTCGCCGTCAGGGCGGACCGGCGTCCACCGTCTGCCGGCCGACACCCGCCGCTCACACAGGGGTTGATACGGTGTGAGGTATGGCGCGGCAGGTCAAGCGGGCGTTCAAATACCGCTGTTACCCCACCGGCGGGCAGGCGGCGGAGCTGTCGCGTACGTTCGGCTGTGTCCGCCTCGTCTACAACAAGGCGCTGGAAGAGCGCACCCGGGCCTGGTACGGGGAGCAGCGCCGTATCTCCTACGTGCAGTCCTCGGCCGCGCTGACCCAGTGGAAGAAGACCGAGGAACTCGCCTTCCTGGCGGAGGTGTCCTCGGTCCCGCTCCAGCAGGCGCTGCGCCATCTCCAGACGGCGTTCGGGAACTTCTTCGCCCAGCGCGCGAAGTACCCGCGCTTCAAATCCCGGAAGAAATCCCGTGCGTCGGCCGAGTACACCCGCTCCGCCTTCACGTGGCGTCAGGGACAGCTGACGCTGGCGAAGATGGCCGGCCCTTTGGACGTCCGCTGGTCGCGTCCGCTCCCGGAGGGGGCGGAGCCGACCACGGTGACGGTGTCCCGCGACCCGGCGGGCCGCTGGTTCGTGTCCCTGCTGTGCGAGGACACCATCGCGCCGGCCGCCGCGACCACAGCCGTCGTCGGCCTGGACGCCGGGATCACCTCCCTCGTGACACTGTCCACCGGCGAGAAGATCACCAACCCGCGGCACGAGAGGCGTGACCGCGTGCGGCTGGCCCGGGCACAGCGGGAACTGTCGCGGAAGGCGAAGGGCTCCGCAAACCGGGAGAAGGCCCGCGAGCGGGTCGCCCGGGTGCATGCGCGGATCGCCGACCGGCGCCGCGACCACCTGCACAAACTCACCACCCGGCTCGTCCGTGAGAACCAAACGGTCGTGATCGAGGACCTCACCGTCCGCAACCTGCTGAACAACCACACGCTGGCGCGCGCCATCTCCGACGCGTCGTGGACGCAACTGCGCTCCATGCTGGAGTACAAGTGCGCCTGGTACCGGCGCGAACTCATCGTGATCGACCGCTGGTTCCCCAGCAGCAAGCTGTGCGGAGCCTGCGGCACGGTCGCGGCGAAAATGCCGCTGAACGTCCGCACGTGGACGTGCGCCTGCGGTGCCGTACAGGACCGCGACATCAACGCGGCCCGCAACATCAAGGCGGCCGGGCTGGCCGTCTCGGCCTGTGGAGCCGGTGTAAGACCTCAAGGGAGTTCTCCCGGCGGGCAGTCGGCATTGAAGCAGGAACCCCTACAGCGCGAGCCGTAGGAATCCCCCTCCTTCAGGAGGGGGAGGAAGTCAACCGTCGGAGAGTTGCCTCGGCTCCCGGACGTCCTAGTCGGGGATGTCCTCCGTGCTCTCCGCCGCGATGTAGGTGTACGTGTGGTACGCCGCGCCGAGCTTCAGCTCGCTGGAATCGATCACCTGGAGTTCTTCGAGCTCACCGAATTCCTCATCGGCGAGTTTCTCAGGAGTTGCAGCAGTCATGACTTTCTCCCCTTCGCAGATCATGATGGGAATGTGCCGATTGCCGTGTGTGGCGCCCACGCTAGCCGGACCGCACATGCGTCAACAGCCCATACGTCGTCGTTTAGTTGGGACGACATTCAGCCAGTTCAGCGGCCCGTGGAGACTCTGCGGCACCGGGGGCGCACGGCAGCCACCACAATGACCATGACTCATAATCGCCCTCGGCACCGGACGGTTTGGGAACATAGAGGACACCGCCGCTGCGCTGGAGGGCCGTTTGTACCGCCATGTCGATGCGGCCGTGGTTCGGGCGACGGTCTGGCGTCCCGACCACCCGATGGTCTGGCCGTGCCTGACCGGCCCGTCCGCGCACACGGAGTCGTGGCGGGCGTGGCTTCAACAGCTGTGGCAGGCAGCCGACTTCGCCACTGCGGTCGAGTTCTCCAGCCCGGACCTGGCGAGACGGGTGCATCAGATATGCGTCGGCGAGCCGGTGCCCGACCTCGCCGTGCGGCGCGCGGTGCTTTCGGTGGTGCGCTACCTGCTGCGCGCCCGCTCACGTGCCACTCCGTTCGGTCTGTTCGCCGGTGTCGGGGCCGCCCGCACAGGGGCCGCTCCCCTGTTGCGTACGGGCACCGGGCACCGGGCGGTCACCCGACCGGACGCGGCATGGACCGCGGCGCTTGTCGACCAGTTGGAGGAACACCGTGAGCTCCGCCCCCAATTGACGCTGCTCGCTTCCGGCCTCGCGTTCGAGCGCGACGAACGCCTGATCATCGAGCACCGCTCAAGCAGCGCGAACAACGGCGACCCCGTACACGTCCAGATACGCGCGACCGGACCGGTCCGCATGGCCATGGACGGCGCGCGGGCGCCGGTCTTGTGGGCAGATCTCGCCGAAACGCTCTCCGCCGGTTTCCCGGCCGCCTCGCCCACCGCGATCGAGAACCTGCTGGCGAACCTGGTACGACAGCGATTTCTGATCACCAGTCTGCGTCCTGCGGTCACGGCCTCCGACCCGATCGCCGCCCTGCTCGGACAGGAACACCTGCCTGCGGCAGAAGCCACAGAGTTGCGCGAGGTCGCGGCGGGACTGGCACGGCACGACGACGCGACCGCCGCCGCTCCTGCGCACGCCCGCGCCGAACGCGCACGGGTGACGGCCACGATGACACGGCTCTGTCCCCCTGCGAAACCCGCGCTCGCCCTCGACCTGCGGTTGGACTGGGACCTGGTGATCCCGGAGGCGGTGGCCCAGGAGGCGGCGTCGGCCGCCGCGGTGCTCACGCGCCTGGCGCCGCGGGCGGCACTGAGCCCTGGATGGGCTGCGTGGCATGGCCAGTTCCTCGATTGCTACGGTCCGGGAGCGGTGGTACCCGTCCTGGACGCCATCGACCTCCTCGGCTACCCGTCCGGTTACCTCGGGTCCACGGCCGCGTCGGCGGGCCCGACGCTGACCGCCCGTGACAGTCGGCTGTTGGGGCTCGCATACACCGCCGGGATGAGGCGCAGGCACCACGTCCGACTCGACGATGCCGTGATCGACGAACTGGCGGTGGCGGATCCCGGTGCGCCCGTGCAGCCAAGCACCGAGGTGACCGTGCGGATCCACGCCGCGAGCGTATCCGCCCTGGAACAAGGGGAGTTCACACTGCACGTGGTCGGGGTGGCCCGTGCGGCCGGAACGGCCACGGGGCGCTTTCTCCACCTGTTCGACGCCGACGACCGCCGCCGGATGACCGACGTGTACGCCGGCCTGCCCGGCCTACAACAGAACGCGCTGATCGCGCAGATCAGTACCACCCCGCTGTACATACGCTCGGCGAACGTCGCGCACACCCCGCAGGTGGCGGAGCTGGTGATCCCCCTCGGCAACTACTACGGCCCGGACACGGGCCGGCTGCCCGTGACGGACCTGGCAGTGACCGCCGACGCCGAGCAATTGCACCTGGTCTCGGTCTCCCGCCGCCGCCCGGTGCACACGATGCTGCTGAACGCCGTGGATCTGACCCACCACACCCATCCGCTGGCTCGGTTCCTCATCGAGGCACCGGTGGCACTGGCCGTCCCGTGCACCGGGTTCTCGTGGGGAGCCGCTGTTTCCGGGCTGCCGTTCCTCCCCGCACTGCGCTACGGGCGCACCGTACTGTCCCCGGCCCGCTGGACGCTCGGCCACGACGACCTGCCCGACGCGCGGACGCCGTGGCCGCAGTGGGACAAGGCCCTGGCGGAGTGGCGTCGTGATGTTCTGCTGCCCGAGCACGTGTACCTGGGCGACGGAGACCGGCGCATGAACCTGGATCTGGCGGAGCCCTCACACCGGCTCCTGCTCCGTACCCACGTGGAGCGCGACGGCAAGGCGCTGCTACGTGCCGCACCGAACCCCGGGGACCTGGGCTGGACCGGCGGGCGCGCCCACGAGATCGTCATCCCCCTTGCCGCTGTGGACCGGGCCCGCGCACCGGTCCGCGGATCGGGCGACGTCGTCACTCGGGAACACGGCCGTCTGCCTGGCTGCGGCAACCTGCTCTCCGTCAGGTTGCACGGGCACCGCGACCGTCAGGATCCACTCCTGACCCGGCATCTGCCGTACCTGCTCGGGGAGTTGGGAGAGCCCCGCTGGTGGTTCGTTCGCCATCGCGATCCCGAGGACCACCTACGTCTCCGTCTGACCTGCGCACCCGATTCACTCGGCACCGCTGTCGGGCAGATCGGCGAGTGGACCCGGCGGCTTCGGCACGCGGGCCTGATCAGCCACGCGAGCCTGGAGACCTACTACCCGCAGACCGCGCGCTTCGGCGGCCCCGCGGCGATGGAAGCGGCCGAGGAGTACTTCGCCGCCGACGCGGCCGCCGTCCTCGCCCAGCTGACCGCGCAGGCCGGCCGGGGCGCTCCGGACGCTCGTGCGGTGACCGCCGCAAGCATGGTGGACATCGCCGTCGGTCTGCTCGGGGACGAGACGCAGGCGATGCGCTGGCTGGTCGAGCACACCGACACGGACAGGAGCGCCCCACCCCGAGCGGTCTACGACCAGACCATCGCCCTGACGACCGCCCCCCGCACGCTCCGGGCCCCTGACACCGCGGCGCTGGACGCGCGCGTCATCGCGAGCTGGTCTGCACGCCGCGCTGCGCTGGCCGCCTACAGCAGCGCGCTTGAGGGTGCGGGGACGTTGTCCCCGCAGGATCTGCTCCCGGACCTGCTGCATCTCCACCACGTCCGCATGCACGGGCCGGGACTTCCCGAGGAACGCGCACACCTGCACCTGGCCAGAGCCGCCGCACTGAGCTGGACGGCACGAGCGAGGAGAACATCGTGAGCACGACAGCCACGGCGCTGCCATAGTGTCGGCCGTCGAGGGATGAAACAACAGAGTGAAACGACCTCTACGGGGCGCGTCATGCGTTAACCATCCACGGGTCTCCAGCGCCCCCGCGCCAGTATCGAGTCTACGTGCTGGCGGCAACACCCGAGGGCGCAGCCACCAGGGCGCTGCTTCACACCTCCGCCAAGGACGCAACCGTTGCGGGTCATACAGCGTCGCTCGGCAGTCCGGGTGACTGGGCGATCTCTCGTTCGGCGGCTTCGATGATGGCCACTACGGCGGCGGCCGCCGCTGCGGGGTCGCGAGCTTCTACGGCTTCCACGATGGCTCGGTGCCTCGGCAATGAGACTTCCACCGCCCCGGGGGTCTGCGTGCTGAGGAGGAAACTGTGTTCCAGCGCGATGCCGACAGCGCGGCCCAGTGATCCGAGGAGACGGTTGCCGCCGGCGTCGAGCAGGGCCCGGTGGAAGGCGATGTCGGCCTCGATGTATCCGCTGCGGGCAGGATTCGCCGCCGCGGCCTCCATGGCTGCCAGGGCTTCGTACAGGGCTCGTACCTCGTCGGGGCCGGCCCGGTCGGCGGCGAGCCGGGCCGCCTGGGGCTCGACGATCCGGCGCAGTTCACCCGTATCACGCAGCAGAGCCACGGCGTCCTCAGCCTGTTTCCAGCGCAGTACGTCCGGGTCGAGATGATTCCAGTGCTCCGGGGGCAGCACGCGCGTGCCGGTACGCGGGCGTACGTGCAGCATACCCTTGGCCACCAGTGCCTTGACCGCCTCCCGCAACAGGCCCCGGCTGACGCCGATCTCGGCCGCGAGCGTGTCCTCGACCGGCAGCGGATCCCCAGGCTCCCACGCCCCGCCCACGATGCGCCGCCCGAGCTCGTCGACCACGCGCTGGTGCATGGTCGGGAAGTGCACCACGATCTCCGCTCACCCCTGGACGCCATTCATCGAATCATCTAATGATTGAGTTCCAGGGTACGGCCCGCGGGTTCTCACCCGACACCGCCCCACCGTGAAACGGACGACGCAACAGCCACGGGAGTGCGTACATGACCGACGGTCAGAAGACGAACCGCCGCAGCCAGGCATGGTTCGGCGCACAGGGCCGCAGCGGGATGGTGTACCGCTCCTGGATGCGCAACCAGGGATTCGGACACGAGGTGTTCGACGGGCGCCCTGTCATCGGCATTGCGACCAGCGCCTCCGAACTCGCCCCGTGCAACGCGCATCTGACGCGCGTCGCGGAAGCCGTCAAGCGCGGTGTGTGGCAGGCGGGCGGCCTGCCGCTGCAGTTCCCCACCATGGCCACCGGCGAGACCCTGATGCGCCCCACCGCGATGCTGTACCGCAACCTCATGGCCATGGAGGTCGAGGAGCTGATCCGGGCCAATCCGCTCGACGGTGTCGTGCTGCTGTCCGGCTGCGACAAGACGACCCCCGCCATGCTGATGGGCGCCGCCAGCGTCGACCTGCCCGCCGTCATGGTCACCGGCGGGCCGATGCTCAACGGCAAGTACCGGGGCCAGGACGTGGGATCCGGTACCCAGGTGTGGAAGTTCGAGGAGGACCTGAAGACCGGCCGGATGACCGAGGAGGAGTGCTTCTTCGCGGAGGGGTGCATGGCTCGTTCCAACGGGCACTGCATGACGATGGGGACCGCCTCGACGATGGCCTGCCTGGCCGAGGCGCTCGGTATGCAGCTGCCGGGGTCAGCCGCCTGGCCCGCGGTCGACTCCCGGCGGATGGAGGTCGCGCAGGCGGCGGGGCAGCGCATCGTCCGGATGGTGGAGGAGGAACTGCGCCCCTCGCAGATCCTGACCCGGGAGGCGTTCGAGAACGCCATCCGGGTCAACGCGGCGATAGGCGGCTCCACGAACGCCGTCATCCATCTCACCGCCCTCGCCGGACGCGTCGGTGTCGAGCTCAACCTGCAGGACTTCGACGACCTGGTCCGCGCGGTGCCGACCCTGGTCAACCTGATGCCGAGCGGCACATACCTCATGGAGGACTTCTGCTACGCGGGCGGCCTGCCCGCCGTCATGGCCGAGCTGCTCAGCGGCGAGCTGCTGCACGGCGGGCAGATCACGGTCACCGGGCGCACCGTCGCCGAGAACACCGAGAACGCCGAACGCGTCGACTCCGACGTCATCACCCGCCTCGACGCCCCCTTCCAGCCGGCCGGCACCGGAATCGCCGTACTGCGCGGCAACCTGTGCCCCGACGGCGCTGTGCTCAAGCAGTCCGCCGCGTCACCGCACCTGCTCACCCATCGCGGCCCCGCGCGTGTCTTCGACTCCCCCGAGGCCTATCACGAGGTGGCCGACGACCCGGAACTCGACATCGACGAAAACACCGTCATCGTCATCCGCAACGCCGGCCCGAAGGGCTACCCCGGCATGCCCGAGGTCGCCAACGTGCCCCTGCCCGGCAAGCTGCTGAAGGCCGGCGTCAAGGACATGGTGCGCGTCTGCGACGGCCGGATGAGCGGGACCGGCTACGGGACGGTGGTCCTGCATGTGGCGCCCGAGGCCGCCGTCGGCGGACCTCTCGCCCTGGTGCGCGACGGGGACCCCGTCGTCCTCGACGTCCCCAACCGCACCCTGCGCCTGGACGTGGACGACGCCGAGCTCACGCGACGCCGGCACGCCTGGAGGGCACCCGCCGAGCGGCACACCAGCGGCTACTCCTGGCTCTACACCCAGAACGTGGAACAGGCAGACCAGGGCGCCGACTTCGGTTTCCTGCGCGGAAGCCGTGGCCATGAGGTCCCTCGTGACTCGCACTGAGCCCGCCCGGGCGACCGTGTCCCCTGGATCCAGGAGCGCATCGATCGTGGAATCGGCAGCCGTGCACCCTCGTCCGGTTCTCACAGCCGGCTCCGTCCTGCCGGAGGACGCCGACCGGGCTCTACTCGTCGCACGCGTCCACGACCCGGAATGCGATGGACCGTGTGTGGCCGCGGTCCGCGGCGAGCAGGTCGTCGACCTGACGGCTGTGACACCCACCGTCTGCGACCTGATGGAGCGCGACGACGCGGCGGCAGTCGTCCGCGAGGCCGACGGCGGACAAGTCTGGTGCCTGGACCAACTGCTCCAGGCACCGGCCGGTCGCCGTGACGTTCCGCATCTGCTCGCCCCCATCGACCTGCAGGTGATCAAGGCCGCGGGGGTCACCTTCGCGCGGAGTCTGCTGGAACGCGTCATCGAAGAGCGCACGGGCGGCGATCCGGCGCAGGCCGCGCGGGTGCGGGCCCGCGTCGGGCAGGTGGTGGGCGGCACACTTGCCGGCATCCGTCCCGGATCGCCCGAAGCCGACAAGGCCAAGGAACTGCTCGTCTCGGAAGGGCTGTGGTCGCAGTACCTGGAAGTCGGGATCGGGCCGGACCCGGAGGTGTTCACCAAGGCACCTGTACTCTCCGCGGTCGGCACCGGATCCGACGTCGGAGTGCTCGGCGCCTCGGTGTGGAACAACCCGGAACCCGAGGTCGTCCTCGTCGTGGACTCGCGCGGGCGGGTACGCGGCGCGACGCTCGGCAACGACGTCAACCTCCGCGACATCGAGGGACGCAGCGCCCTGCTGCTGTCGTGCGCGAAGGACAACAACGCCTCCTGCGCGATCGGCCCCTTCCTGCGCCTGTTTGACGAGGGTTTCGATCTCGACACCGTACGCGGGCTCGACATCGACCTGCGGGTCGACGGCACGGACGGCTACGTACTGCACGGCAGCAGTTCCATGCGGGAGATCAGCCGCGACGTGCTGGACCTGGTGGCGGCCACACACGGTCCGCATCACCAGTACCCGGACGGCTTTGTGCTGTTCACCGGCACGCTGTTCGCTCCCACCGAGGACCGAAGGGCACCCGGCGCGGGCTTCACCCACGAGTACGGGGACGTCGTGCGGATCTCCAGCGCACGGCTCGGCGCTCTGGTCAACACCGTCGTCCCCAGCGAGCAGGCCGCGCCGTGGACGTGCGGCGTAGGAGCGCTGATGCGCAACCTCGCCCGGCGCGGCGTGCTCTGAGCGGACGAGAGCCTCTGCCGCCGTCAGCACGTTCGGGGCCGTGTGCGCAGCGCCGCCGGTCCCGCGGCATGCGCTGCGCACAGCCGCTTCATGCCCGGGCGAGCGGTTCCAGTCCGACCGTGGTGTGCAGGCGCCGTGTGTGATCCACGTGGCGCTCGGCTCCGGTCAACGTGACCCTGGCCGTCAGGCGCGGGTCAGCGCTGGAGGCAGCCAGCCGCAGTTCCAGTTCGCCCGGTTCGACGACACGCCGCCCGTCGCGTCCGGTGAAGGAGGCGAGATCGGCCGGGACCGTGACGTGGATGCGGCGGCCCTCGCCCGGCTCCAGTTCGACCCGGGTGTAGCCGACGAGACGCTGCACGGGCTGGACGACGGAGGCAACCGGGTCGTGCAGATAGAGCTGGACGACCTCGGTTCCGGAGCGCCCGCCCGTGTTGCGGACGGTGAAGGCGAGGGCGAACTCGCCGTCTGTCGGGGCCTCCTGGACGTCCACGGTCAGGTCAGTCCAGTCGAACTGCGTATAGGACAGGCCGTGCCCGAAGGCGTAGGCGGGCGTCGGGTCGATGCTGGAGACCACGTTGGCGTGGGCGAGCCGCGCTCCGAGGTAGGTGGCCGGCTGGGAGCCCGTCCCGCGCGGCACGCTGACCGGGAGGCGTCCGGAGGGATTGGTACGGCCGCTGAGCACCCCGGCGATCGCGTGAGTCCCCTCCTCGCCCGGGAAGAAGGACTGCACGATCGCAGCGGACTCCTCCACGGCACGACCGAGGGCGTACGGCCGTCCCGCGAGCAGGACCGTGACCACGGGGGTCTCCAGGTCGAGCAGGGTGTCGAGCAGCTGCTGCTGGGCGCCGGGCAGGAGCAGCGTCTCCACATCGCATCCTTCGCCACTGGTACCCCGCCCGAAGAGCCCGGCGCGGTCGCCGAGTACCACGAGGGCGACGTCGGCCTCACGTGCCGCACGGACGGCCTCGCCGATGCCGGAGAGATCTCCGTCGTCGATTCCGGTACCGCGTGCGACCGTGATCTCGGCATCGGGGAACTCGGCGGCGAGCGTTTCGCGCAGCGTGGGCAGCTCGATGCCCAATGGGGTAGCGGGGTGGCGGACGCCGATGTGCTGGGGGAAGGAGTAACAGCCCAGTACGGCGACGGGCTCGTCGGCGTTGGGGCCCAGCAGCGCGATGCGGCGCGGCCTGCCGAGCGGCAGGGTGCCGTCGTTGCTCAGCAGCACGACTGCTTTCTCGGCGACCGCGCGGGCCAGCGCGCGGTTCTCCGGGCCGTCCAGGTCGATGCGGCCGCGCAGGGCGGCCGGATCGGCCAGGTCCGCCCCGTCGAGCGCGGTCGGCATGGCGTTCCAGTCCGGATCGAGCAGGCCGAGCATCACCTTCTGGGTGAGTGTCCGACGCAGGGCTCGATCGACCAGCGTCTCCGGGACGCGGCCGTCGGCGACGGCCTCGGCCAGGGGTGCGCCGTATGTCTTGACGTTGGGCAGTTCGACGTCAACGCCCGCGCACAGCGCCGTTCCTGCGGCGCCGGCCCAGTCGGCCGCGATGCCGTGCAGAGTCTTGAGGAAGGCGATGGCGAAGTAGTCGGCGACGACAGTGCCCTCGAAGCCCCACGTGTCGCGCAGCAGCCCGGTGAGCAGATCGTCGTCGGCCGCGGAGGGAATGCCGTCGGTGTCGGTGTAGGCGCTCATCACCGACCGGGCGCCGCTTTCACGGATCGCCATCTCGAAGGGGGGCAGTAGCACATCGGCGCGCTCACGCGGCCCCATGGAGGTGGGGGCGAGGTTACGGCCGGCGCGCGAGGCCGAGTATCCGACGAAGTGCTTGAGGGTGGCGACGATCCCGGCCGACTCGAGGCCCTGCACGTATGCGGTCGCGATGGTGCCGACGAGGTAAGGGTCCTCGCCGATGGTCTCCTCGACCCGGCCCCAGCGGGCGTCGCGGACCACGTCCAGGACGGGCGCGAGTCCCTGGTGGACGCCTACGGCACGCATGTCGCGGCCGATGGCGGTGGCCATGCGCCGAACTGTGTCCGGATCGAAGGTGGCCCCCCAGGACAGTGGAACCGGGTAGGCCGTGGCCCCCCAGGCCGCGAATCCGGCCAGACATTCGTCATGCGCGAGAGCAGGGATGCCGAATCGGTTGGTGGCGGCGATACGGGTCTGGGTGCGGGCCAGGGAGAGCGCGCCCAGGGCGGGGTCGACCGGGCCTGTGCCGAAGGGCCGGGTCAGCTGGCCCAGTCCGGCAGGCAGGAGTGCGTCGAGATCGACGGCCTCCTCCATGTCGTGCTGATGGGGGGCGACTTCACCGCCCTGGTCCGAGGCGCCCACCCATACTCCGTACAGCTGGGCGGTCTTCTCCGGGAGGGTCATCGCGGCGATCAGGGCGTCGACTCGTGCGGCGACGGGCACGGTGGGGTCGTTCCAGAGAGAGATTCCGGGGATGTTCTCTACAGCCACGTTGGCGTTCACTTTCCTCCCAGGTACGTCAGACCCTTGGGCGGGCGCGACGGGCGAACGGGTAGACGGGACTCGGAGCGGGGCAGGTCGCGTCCGGGCTCCGGTATGGGCTCGGATCCGCGTCGCCCGCCCATCGCGGCACGGGACTGCCGCTGTTGCAGGGTTGGTGCAGGTCTCGCGCGAGCTGGTGGATGCGGTGCCGGCCGGGACCGGGACGTGGGAGCGATCGCTGCGGAGCCCGGCTTGCCGGGTCTGCCCTCGTCCTGTCGGAATGCGGTCGCGGAGTTCACCGGATGTCCCGGAGCACAGGCCGGCCACCGGACCTGGCGTCAGCGCCGGTCAACGGCTGAATCCTGCGGTCAGTCCGCTCAGCAGCTGGCGGCGGCCGAATGCGTACAGCACCAGGACGGGCAGGGTGGTGAGGACGACGGCGGCGAGAACGGCAGGGACATTGACCCCGTACTGGCCCTGGAAGGTCCACAGCGCGAGCGGCAGGGTCCGGCGGTCAGGGCTCTGGGTGAGGATCAGCGGCAGCAGGAATCCGTTCCAGATGGTCAGCGAGTTGAAGATGGCCACGGTGAGGATGGCCGGTCGGGTCAGCGGTGCCGCCAGCCGCCACAGTGTCGTCCATTCGGTGGCGCCGTCGACCTTCATCGAGTCGAACAGCTCTTTGGGGACGTCGCGGATGAAGTTGGTGAGCACCAGCACGGACAGCGGGATCGCGAAGGCGATCGACGGGAGGATCAGTGCCAGCAGATTGTCGTAGAGGTGCATTTTGATGATGATCAGGTAGACCGGGATCACCGTCGCCTGCAGCGGAATGGCCAGGCCCATGAGGAACAGCCCGTTCATCGCGCGAAGGACACGCATGCGCCAACCGCGAACGATCGCGTAGGCGGCCATGAAGGAGACCGCTACCGCCGGCACCACGGCGCCGGCGGTGACCACGACGCTGTTCAGGAAGTAGCGAAGGAAATCGGACTCGATGACAAACCGGTAGTTGTCCAACGTCGGGTCGCTGGAAGGCACCAGCGGGTTGCTCGTGTAGTAGCCGCTTTTGGCCTTGAAGCTGGTGATGAGGGTCCAGTACAGGGGTATGGCGACGACGACGAGCCAGAGCCATCCGGCCAGGCCGCCGACCCAGTTGCGGCGGCGGGCCGTCTGACGCGGGCGGCGTTGCCGCTCGCGGTGGGTGACCTTCTGGGGTTGCCGCGGCTCGGTCAGGGTGGTGGTCACGTCAGGCCCCCTCGAGTTGACTCGCGCCGGCGTCCCGGCCACCGAGCCGGCGCAGCAGCAGGGCGAGGGCCAGACCCACCAGGACCAGGATGACCGCGATGGCGCTGGCCGGCCCCATCAGACTGGCCTGGAACCCGCGCTTGTACATGTCCAGTGCGAGGACCCGGGTGGCGTCGCCGGGGCCGCCCTCGGTGAGGATGAAGATGAGGTCGAAGAAGGTCAGCGACCCGACCACCATGAGCGTGGACGAGGTGATGATCGTGTACTTCAGCTGGGGCAGCGTGATGCTGAAGAACTGCCGGATCTTTCCGGCTCCGTCCAACTGCGCCGCCTCGTACAGGGACTTCGGGATCTGCTGGACACCACCCTGGTAGATCAGGGAGTGGAACGGGACGAACTGCCAGGAAACGACGAAGATGACGACTGCGAACGCGAGCCCGGGCCGTCCCAGCCAGTCCTTGCTCAGCGCCTGGATCCTCAGTCCGGCACCGAGCCCGAAGTTGGGGTCCAGCAGGGCCTTGTACGCGATCGCGATGGCCGCGGAGCTGAGCATCAGCGGGACGAAGTACACCACGCCCAGCACCGCGCGGTAGCGCTGGCGGCCTGCCATGAACGTGCCGAGCAGAATACTCAGCGGCGTCTGAACGGCCCAGGACACGGCCATCACCAGAAACGTCACCCACAGGGCGTGGGGCAGCCCGGGGTCGGTGAGCACCGTACGCCAGCTGGTCAGTCCCGAGGGGTGAATGGCGCCGATCCCGTCCCACGTGGTGAAGCTCAGTGCGAAGACCCCGACGAGCGGAACCACGGCGAAGCCGACGAAGACCACCAGTGCCGGCGCCGCCAGCCACGGCAGGATGCTGCGCGATTCGCGATGCGGCCGATGGCCGGTGAGTGCACTCATTTGCCGGTGACCGCGTTGAGGTTCTCGGCGAACTGCTTGGGTGAGAGGGACAGTTGGAACAACTTGACGATGTTGTCCAGCAGGGTCTCGGCGGCCGTCGGGCTGAGCGCCTGGTCCCAGGACTGGCCGAACACCTTGGCCTTGCTGGCGATGTTGTAGGTGAACTGCAGGAAATCGGCGTTCTTGGAGGCGGCCAGCAGCTTCTCCGTGCCCAGCCGGATCGGGACCGACCCGTTGTCGATCCACTTCTTCACCTCCTCGTCCTGGAGGACGCCTGTGGCGAAGAAATCCTTGGCGACCTTCTTCTGCTCGGCGCTGGCCTTCGAGGAGATGGACAGGTACTGGGCGGGGTTGCCGACGGTGTCGCTCGGATCGCCCTTGCCACCTTCCACGGGCGGGAAGGTCATGTAGCCCAGACCGCCGCTGGAGACGAAGTCCCCACCGTCCGCCTGCTGGATGCCGTACGACCAGGCCCCGTGCAGCATCATCGCGGCCCTGCCTGTGTACAGCAGCGCCTGGTCGGCGTTGGAGTCCGCGGTGATCGAGGAGAAGCCCTTGACGAACCCGCGGGCCTTGACGAGCTCCTGCACCTTGGTCAGCGCGGTGATGGCGTCCGGGTTGGACCAGGCGTTCTTCTCCCCTTCGATGATGGCCTGGAACACCTGGGAACCGCCGATGCGGTCGAACAGGAACTCCAGCCACATCATGTTCGTCCACCGGGACTGGCCACCGAGCGAGAACGGCGCGATGCCCTTCGCGTTGAACCTGGGCACCAGCGCCATGATGTCGTCCCATGACTTCGGCGGTTCCACACCGACCCGGTCGAAGACCTTCCTGTTGTAGTAGAGGATGATCGGCTGCACGGTCTCGACCGGCATCGCGTAGATCTTGCCGTCCACGGTCGCCGCGCCGAACGAGGACGGGAACAGGGCCTTCTTGACCTCGGAGTGCTCCTGGAACCACGAGGTGAGGTCCTCGACCTGGCCCGCCTCCACGTAGGTGCGCAGCGTCCCGCCGCCCCAGCCCCAGATGATGGTGGGTGCCTTTCCGGCACCGATGGAGGTCTTGATCTTCGTCTTGTACGCGTCGTTCTGGAAGGTGGTGTCCTTGATCTGCTCCTTGGGGTGGGCCTTGTTGAAAGCGTCCACCGCGCCGGCCCGGACGCCTTCCTGCGGCTGACCGTTCAGGTACCAGTACGTGGCCCCGCCGCTCTTGCCGGGGCCGGAGGAGCCGCAGGCCGCCAGCGCCGCGGAGGCCGGCACGCCGACGGCCAGGCCGAGGAGGGTACGTCGGGAGAGCGCCATGTCTTTACTCCGCACTCGAGAGCCACAGGCTTCTCGTGAGTCATGGTGAAAGGTTTTCGAAACAACCTTCTTCGAGCTCTGTCCGTGCAAGCTAGGTTTCGATCTGACGCCCTGTCAAGACGCGTGCAGACATGCAGAGTCGAGCCGTCCTCAGCTGCGTAGCATCTAGGGAGAACCGTCTTCGCGAGACTTTCGCAGGCACCGAAACTGTTTCGACATCGTCTGGTTGAGCGCAGGAGGATGCCAGGGTTGCGGCTGACTCACTGTCGGTGCAGGTCATGGCAGGCCGGCGGGTTCGGTGCGGCCGACGCGGAACAGGGTCGAAGCCCTCCAGGCCAAGGAGACGGTCGTGGGCAACGTCCGGCAGCTCGGCAGTAGTTGGGCCGGCAACCGGCCCGGGGCGCGGGGCCGAAGGCGGCGCCGGACGGGTCGAAAGCGTGCAGGAGGCGGCCGTGGAGGACGTGTTCACGTGAATCCGGGAGCGTTCCGCCGACAGAGGCCGCTCCGACATGGTCCCGTTCACCCCAGCCAGTTGTACGGCAGCCGCGGAGACCGCGGTGGAGAGGATCGCCGTGCTTGTCGGGTCGCGGCACGCGCTCTCGGATGAGGCAGACGGCCCGGCGTCCCAGCGCCGTCTGCCTCATCCGGGACTTCACTTCCTCCGGAAGTCGCCCTGCACAGTGAGGCAGTCGGTCCGCTGCGCCCAGGCACGGACGCAGCCAGGTCGGCGGGGACGCCGATCGGACCGCGTTCACCGGACGCGGTCTCACGCAGATCGTCGGACGTGTCCAGATCGAGGAGGCAGTCGGCACTTTCCCGGACGGTCTCGATGCAGGACTGACGTACGGTTGATCGGTTCCACCCGCGTTGCCGGTCCGACCGGCGGCTCACCACACTGGTGGACGAACAGCTGGGAGGAAGCGATGCGACCGAACGCCAGGCGCACCACGTTGGCGGACATCGCCCAAGCGGCCGGGGTTTCCGTCGCGACCGTGTCCAAAGTGGTCAACGGCCGCGGTGACGTGGCACCGGACACCCGCACCCGGGTACAGGAGCTGCTGCATCGGCACGACTACCTCGCGCCGGTCTTCCGCCACACCGAAGCCGTCGAAATCCCCACCATCGAGGTCCAGTTCCAGGGCGGCCTCAAGTCGTACGTGGCCGAGACCCTGGAGGGCATCATCGACTCCGCCGCCGAACTGGGGGCCTCGGTGGTGATCAGCAAGGCGTCCCGTGCCCCGCACTGGGCCCGGGACCTCGTCTCAGCCGGGCGCCGCGCCGTCATCGCGGTCACCAGCGTGTACACCGCGGGGCACCTGACCGAACTGGCCCGGGCCGGGCTGCCGCTGGTCGTGCTGGACCCCCTGCACCTGCCGGACAGCCGGGTCAACAGCGTCGGGGCAACCAACTTCGCCGGTGGCCTGGCCGCGACCCGACACCTGCTCTCCCTGGGACACCGCCGCATCGCCTATCTCGGCGGGCCGGCCATGGCCGTTTGCAACCAGGCTCGCATGCACGGCTACCGCGCCGCCATGGAGGCGGAAGGAGTGCAGGTATCCAACGCCTACGTGCGGCCCGGGGAATTCACGTACGAGACCGGCTTGCTCGGCGCCAAGATGCTCCTGGGCCTGGAAGAGTCACCGACCGCGATCTTCGCGGGCAACGACGAGATCGCCCTCGGTGTCATCGAGACCGCCCGCGCCCGAGGTCTGCGCATCCCCGAAGACCTGAGCGTGGTCGGCTTCGACGACACAAGCCTCGCCCGGATGACCTCACCGCCGCTGACCACTGTGCGCCAGCCACTACGGGAGATGGGCGGTGCCGCCCTCCGCATCGCCCTCCGATTGGCCAACGGCGAGAAGGTCGAGTCCCACCACATCGAACTCGCCACCGATCTTGTGATTCGGGCCTCGACAGCGCCGCCCCGCGAGGAGACTTCGGCGCGTCAGCAACTTAACTGAGAGGCCTTCGCGCAGAGTTGGCGAACCGGCCGGAGACGTCTCCCACACTGGGCGCGGTGAATTGAGTCCTCGCAGCCACTAGGACTGCACCGTAGGACCATCGAACGCACCATGTCCTGGCCCTCCGGCTGCCGACGACTCCACCGGCGCTACGAACGCACCCCGGGGCACTCCCCCTCCTTCACCTCCACCGCCGACTCACCAATTGATGTGGCAACTCAGAGTGCCTCCTCACGCGTCGCTGGCGTGGAGCATGTCCTCGCGTTCGACGATCTTCACGCGCTCGCGGCCCTGCGGCTCGCC
>NZ_JBSFKO010000068.1:0-31544 GCF_053598575.1 Streptomyces sp. NPDC001100 | reverse complement strand
CCTTTACTCGGTCCGCGGAAGCCCGACACTGACAAAGAAGCGAGTGGCCCAACGCTCACTGGCCAGAAGCCTTGAGTGAGCATCCGGCGCGCGCAGGGAAGAAAACGGTCATGACCACCCCCACCTCGCGCACCGCACCCCGCCTCGCAGCCACCCTCCTCACCGCCACCGTCGCCCTCTACATCGCGCTCGTAGCCTTCGGGAACATCACGGACTTCGGGACCAATCAGCAGTTCGTGCGGCATGTGCTGGCCATGGATACGACGTTCAAGGACGACGATCTGATGTGGCGGGCGGTGACGAGCGAGGGGCTGCAGGATGCGGCGTACGTCGTGATCATCGTGTGGGAGGCCGTTGCCGCGCTGGTGCTCTGCTACGGGACGTGGCTGTGGGTGCGGCGGGACGACGAGCGGGCGCGGCGGTTCTCGACGTACGGGCTGCTGATGCTCATGGTGTTGTTCGGGGCCGGGTTCATCGCGGTCGGCGGTGAGTGGTTCGCGATGTGGCAGTCGAAGGACTGGAACGGGCTGGAGGCGGCCACCCGGGTGTTTCTGCTGAGCGGGGTCGTGCTGGTTGTCGTGCAGCTGACGGCGGACCGGTCCGCTACTTGACGACGATCACCTTCGTGCTGGTCGTCCCGAAGGTCCACAGGGCCGCGCCGTCCGCCTTGCCCATGCGTACGCCGCCCGTTTCCTTGCCCGCGGCCGGTGGCGGGGACGAGCCGTCGACGGCGTTGGAGAAGGCGATGTTGAGGCCGGACTTGGTGGCGAAGTAGACGATGTTCTCGATCTGGACGCCGTCGGAGCCGGTCGTGGCGTCCTTGCGTACCGAGACCGTGTAGGTGCCGGGGTCGGGGCTCACCGTGCCGGGCCAGACCGCGAACGTACGGCCGGCCTTGTCGCTCGCGTCGACGAGCCAGACCCGTTTCTGTCCGACGGAGTAGACGATGCGTCGCCCGGTTCCGGAGGAGGCGGGTACCGCGGCGGCCGTGACGTGCGGCTTGGGGGACTTGGACGCGTGCGCGGACGCCGAGGCGCTGGGGCGGGCGGCGGACGCCTTCGGGTGCGGACCCTTGTCGGCCTGCACGGCCAGGACCGTGACCGCGGCGATCGCTCCCACCGTCAGACCGGTCACCCAGACCTTCGAGGCAGGCACGGGCACGCATCTCCTCAGCTACTCACAGCCCCCACATCCCGATCGAACAGGGGTCGGATCATCGTACCGGCCCCCGTCCGACCACCCGGCCCCTCAGTCCAGCACCGGCAGCAGTTCCGGCAGGTGCCCGTCCGAAGCGGCCGCGGCCCGCTGCCGCTCCTCCGGCACCTCCCCGTACAGCGTGGTGCGCGGTCGCGCCGGCCGGCCCGCCAGTTCCGCCACGGCGACCAGGTCCCGCACCGACTTGTAGGAGCCGTACGACGAACCCGCCATGCGCGAGATCGTCTCCTCCATGAGCGTGCCGCCGAGGTCGTTCGCGCCGGAGCGCAGCATCTCCGCCGCGCCCTCCGAGCCCAGCTTCACCCAGCTGGTCTGGATGTTGGGGATCCACGGGTGGAGCAGCAGTCTCGCCATCGCCACCACCGCCCTGTTGTCCCGCATCGTCGGACCCGGGCGCGCGATGCCCGCCAGGTACACCGGCGCGTTGGTGTGGATGAACGGGAGCGTCACGAACTCCGTGAAGCCGCCCGTGCGTTGCTGGATCCCGGCCAGGGTCCGCAGATGGCCCAGCCAGTGCCTGGGCTGGTCCACATGGCCGTACATCATCGTCGAGCTCGACCGGATGCCCAACTCGTGTGCCGTCGTGACGACTTCGATCCAGGTCGCCGTCGGCAGCTTGCCCTTCGTGAGGACCCAGCGGACCTCGTCGTCGAGGATCTCCGCCGCCGTGCCGGGGATGGTGTCGAGCCCCGCCTCCTTCGCGGCCGTCAGCCACTCGCGGATGGAGAGGCCCGTGCGCGTCGCGCCGTTCACCACCTCCATGGGGGAGAACGCGTGGACATGCATCCCGGGAACCCGCTCCTTCACCGCCTTCGCGATGTCGAAGTAGGCCGTGCCGGGCAGGTCGGGGTGGATACCGCCCTGCATGCAGACCTCAACCGCCCCGACCTCCCAGGCCTGTTGGGCCCGGTCCGCCACCTGGTCCAGCGAGAGCGTGTACGCGTCCGCGTCCGTGCGGCGCTGTGCGAAGGCACAGAAGCGGCAGCCCGTGTAGCAGACGTTCGTGAAGTTGATGTTCCGCGTGACGATGTACGTCACCTCGTCACCGACCACCGACTTCCGCACGTCGTCCGCGATCCGCGTCAGCGCGTCCAGCGCCGGGCCGTCCGCGTGCAGCAGGGCGAGCGCCTCCGCGTCGGTGAGCTTCGTGGGGTCGTCGGCCGCCGTCGCCAGTGCCTGCCGTACGTCCGTGTCGATGCGCTCGGGCACCATGCCGGGCGCCGCGGCCTCGCGCAGGGCGGCCCAGTCGCCGTAGACCTCGTCGAAGTCGTCACGGCGGTCGGACGTTCGGCCCTCCGTGTCGATCGTGGTGTGGAGATCCGTACGGCCGGAGGACGTGAACGCCTCCTCCGGCTCCTGCCACGCGTGGCCCTCCACGACCGCGTCCTCGCGCGCCAGTCCCGTCTCCGGGTCCGCCAGGGCCCGTACGTGCGGCAACAGGCGCGGGTCCAGCCAGGGTTCGCCACGGCCCACGAACTCGGGGTAGACGCAGAGGCGTTCGCGGAGTTCGAAGCCGGCCTCCGCGGACTGGTCGCGCAGCAACTCGATCTGGGGCCAGGGGCGTTCGGGGTTCACGTGGTCGATCGTCAAAGGCGAGACCCCGCCCCAGTCGTCGATGCCCGCGCCGATCAGGCGCTTGTACTCGGAGTCGACGAGGTTGGGCGGCGCCTGGAGGCAGGCCGACGGGCCCATGATGTGGCGCGCGACCGCGACGGTCGCCACCAGCTCGTCCAGCTCCGCGTCCGGCATGCCGCGCATCGCCGTGTCCGGCTTGGCGCGGAAGTTCTGGATGATGAGTTCCTGGATGCCGTGGTAGGACCGGGAGACCTTCCGCAGCGCGAACAAGGACTCCGCGCGCTCCTCGTACGTCTCGCCGATGCCGATCAGGATGCCGGAGGTGAAGGGGACGGAGGAGCGGCCCGCGTCCTCCAACACCCTTAGGCGTACGGCGGGTTCCTTGTCCGGGGAGCCGTAGTGCGGGGCGCCGGGCTCGGACCAGAGGCGGGTCGCGGTCGTCTCCAGCATCATGCCCATGGAGGGCGCCACCGGCTTCAGCCGCTGGAAGTCGGTCCAGCTCATGACGCCCGGGTTGAGGTGGGGCAGCAGGCCCGTCTCCTCCAGGATGCGGATGGAGATGGCGCGGACGTAGGCGATCGTGTCGTCGTAGCCGTGCGCGTCGAGCCACTCGCGCGCCTCGGGCCAGCGGTCCTCGGGCTTGTCGCCGAGGGTGATGAGGGCTTCCTTGCAGCCGAGGGCCGCGCCCTTGCGGGCGATGTCGAGGACCTCGTCCGGGGACATGAACATGCCGTGGCCGGCGCGGCGGAGCTTGCCGGGGACGGTGACGAAGGTGCAGTAGTGGCACTTGTCGCGGCACAGGCGGGTGAGGGGGATGAAGACGCTCTTCGAGTACGTGATCACGCCGGGGCGGCCGGCGGCCTCAAGGCCCGCGTCGCGCACCCGGGCGGCGGACGCGGTGAGGTCGTCCAGGGCCTCGCCGCGGGCCTGTAGGAGCACCGCCGCTTCCGTCACGTCGAGGGCGACGCCGTCACGGGCGCGTTTGAGGGCGCGACGCATGGAGTTCTCGGTCGGGCCGGTTCCGGAGCTCGCGGGAGTCGTCATCCTTCGAGCATACGATCGGTCTGATCAGGCCAAAGAGGGGCGCCCGATTCGTTCCGGCCGGGCAGGTCGTTACACGGTGTCACTGGCAGTGGGAGCACTCCGCCCTCCCCATACCGGCTCCGGTTTCCCGACACCCGCCGATTCCCTTTCCTTGCCCCGGAGTTCACAGCCGACTATCAGAGTCGTACAGGTCACCTCTGCACCGTCCCCGTCACTCACGACACCCCGGGAGCAGCAGCATGTGCGACGACGATCACGGAAACGGTCTCAACCGGCGCGCGCTGTTCGTGACGGGCGCCGCCGCCGCGCTTACGTTGGGAAGCGTGAGCTTCGCGAGCGGCGCCGAGGCCGCGGCAGACGGCGACCAGGAGAGCCGGACGGTTCGGGGCACCCTCCCGACCGGCTCGCCCGACTACGTGTACGTCCCCGTCGAGGTCCCGGCGGGGGTCCGCGAGCTGAAGGTGGCGTACACCTACGACAGACCGTCCGTCCCGGCCGGCACCCAGGGCAACGCCCTCGACATCGGCGTCTTCGACCAGCACGGCACCGGCCTCGGTGGCCGGGGCTTCCGGGGCTGGTCGGGCGGGGCGCGCACGGAGTTCTTCCTCCGCGCCGACGACGCGACGCCCGGCTACGTCCCCGGCCCGGTGCGGCCCGGCACCTGGCACATCGCGCTGGGCCCCTACACGGTGTCCCCGCAGGGACTGTCGTACGAGCTCACGATCACGCTCACCTACGGCGAACCGGGCGCCGCCCCGCGGCCGGTGTACCCGCCGGAGCGGGCGAAGGGGCGGGGCCGGGACTGGTACCGGGGCGACTGCCATCTCCACTCCTGGTACTCGGACGGGCGCCGCACCCCGGCCGAGATCGCGGCGCTGGCGCGGGCGGCGGGCCTGGACTTCATCAACTCGTCGGAGCACAACACGCACTCCTCGCACCCCCATTGGGCCTCGGAGGCGGGCGACGACCTGCTGATCATGCTCGGCGAGGAGGTCACGACCCGAAACGGTCACGTGGTCGCCCTCGGCACCGAGCCCGGCACGTTCGTCGACTGGCGCTACCGGGCCCGCGACAACCGCTTCGGCCGGTTCGCCCGCGAGATCCGCCGCGCCGGAGGGCTCGTGGTCCCGGCCCACCCGCACGCCACCTGCATCGGCTGCGCCTGGAAGTTCGGCTTCGGCGAGGCGGACGCGGTCGAGGTATGGAACGGTCCCTACACGCCCGACGACGAGGTGGCCCTGGCCTCCTGGGACGCGACCCTCGTGGCCTCCGTCCGGGAGAACCGCGAGTGGCTCCCGGCGATGGGCAACAGCGACGCCCACCGCGACCCGGACGCGGTGGGCCTGCCCCAAACCGTGGTCCTGGCCGACGACTTGACGCGGGAGGCGATCCAGGACGGCATCCGCGCGGGGCGTTCCTACGTCGCCGAGTCGAAGAACATCTCGCTCTCCTTCACCGCGACGGGAACGAAGGGCGAACACGCGGGAATCGGCGAGCGGTTGACGGTAGCCGCCGAAACCCCGGTGACGGTCCGGCTGGAGGTCACCGGCGCCCCACGCTGCACCGCCCGCCTCGTGACCGACCAAGGCGTGCTGTTCACCAGCGATCCGCTGCCTGTGAGCGGCGCGGGCACCGTGGAGTGGCAGACCACTCCGGCCTACGCGGCCTACGTACGCGCCGAGTTGAGGCACGAGACGGCGGCGGGGGTGGTACCGGGGGCGCTGGCGGCGTTCACGAATCCGATCTTCCTGGGCGAAGCCGATCGGTGACTCGATCCGTTCCGTCGCTCAGGTCGACCACGACCGCCGCGTGATCCGTCGGCCACACCCCGTCGACCGGCCCGTCCCCCGCCCGCCGTACGCCCCGCACATGCCCGAGTCCGCCCTTCCCCGTCGGCGCCACGAGGACGTAGTCGATGCGGACGCTGGGCCCGAACGTGCCCGCCACGTAGGGATTGGCGAGGTCCCAGGTGGCGGAGGGAGCACCCGGGTCCGCGAAGTCCCAGGCGTCGACGAGGACTTGGCCGGGCACGGGCGGTGCCGTCGTGTAGCCGCCGAAGAGGCGGACCTCGTCGGAGTCCGGCCAGGCGTTGAAGTCGCCGGTGACGACGGGCGGGAAGGGGCCGTCGCCGGTGTGCTCGGCGACGAACTCGGCGAGGGCGGTGACCTGTTGGCACCGTACTGCCGAGGCCTCGGTGGCGGAGGAGAGGTGGGCGGTGAAGAAGGGGACGCGGTACCCCGGCGCGTCCAGCCCCGCGTACAGCGCGGTCCGGCCGCCGTCTCCGGCCCCGGACGGCAGCGGCAGTACGGCCCGCTCGGCGACGGGCCAGCGGCTGAGGATCGCGTTGCCGATGCCGACCGTGGGGTCGCCGAGCCGGCGCTGCCAGAACCCGGGGTCGTGAGAGGCTCCCCAGGTCCAGTGCATACCGAGTTCACCGGCGAGCCACGCGGCGAGATTCGTACCCTCGGCGTCCCACACCTCCTGCAACCCGACGACATCGGGCCGCAGTTCACGCAACACGGCGAGAATCGCCTGCTGCCGGGCCTCCCAGGGCCCGTACCGCCACCACAGATTCCAGGTCACCACGCGCACGGGATCATTGAAGCCCACGGACGCAGCCAGCCGACAGGAGATCCGGATACCGATGCCGAGCACACCCGAGTCCAAGTACCGCACGATCAGCCGATTGCAGCGCGTCCTGAACGCGGTCACCCGCCGACTCCCCACCCAGACCGTCCTGGAGACCACCGGCCGGGTCTCCGGGCAGCCGCGCCGCACCCCGCTCGGCGGACGCCGGGTCGGTGACACCTTCTGGCTGGTGTCGGAGTTCGGCGAACTCTCGCACTACGTCCGCAACATCAAGGCGAACCCGGAGGTCCGGGTGAGGATCATGGGCCGCTGGCACACCGGCACGGCCCACCTCCTCCCCGACGACGACCCCCGCGCCCGGCTGCGCACCCTGCCGCGTTTCAACAGCGCGGCGGTGAAGGCGATGGGGTCGAGTCTGCTGACGGTGCGGGTGGATCTGCGGGACTGAGGGACCGACCCCTCACCCCTGCCACACGATCGCCTGTACCTCGCTGTACGCGTGCAGCGCGTACGAGCCGACGTCCCGGCCGACGCCGCTCTTCTTGAAGCCGCCGAACGGGGCCTCCATGTTGCGGCCCACCGTGTTGACGCCCACCCCGCCGGCCCGCAGCAGCCGTGCCACGCGGAAGGCGCGGGCGACGTCGCCGGACCAGACGTAGTCGATGAGGCCGTAGTCGCTGTCGTTGGCGAGGGCGATGCCCTCCTCCTCGTCGTCGAAGGGGACGACCACGACGACCGGGCCGAAGATCTCCTCGCGGACGACGCGCATCTCGGCGGTGCAGTCGGCGAGTACGGTCGGGGCCACCAGGAACCCCGGTCCGTCCGAGGGCCGTTCACCGCCCGCGACGACCACCGCGCCCTCCTTGCGGCCCAGTTCGACGTACGACTCGACGCGTTCCCGGTGCGCCGCCGAGATCACGGGCCCGACCACCGTGTCCGGCGAGCGGGGGTTCCCCATCTTCAACCTGCCTGCGTAGGCGGCCAGCTGCTCGACGACCCTGTCGTACACGCCCCGTTGGGCCAGCACCCGCGTAGGCGCCGTACAGATCTGCCCGCTGTAGAAGGAGAAGGTCGTGCCGATGCCGGAGACGGCGGAGGCGAGGTCCGCGTCGTCGAAGACGACCGCCGCGCCCTTGCCGCCCAACTCCATCAACTGCCGCTTCATGCCCCGCCCGCACACCTCGGCGATCCGCTGCCCGACCGCCGTGGACCCGGTGAAGCTGACCATGTCGACGTCCGGCGACTCCACGGCCGCCTCCCCGACCTCCACCGCACGCCCGTTCACCACGTTCACGACCCCGCGCGGCACCCCGGCCGCCTCCAGCGCCTCCGCCATCCGGTAGACGGACAGCGGGTCCTGCGGGGCGGGTTTCACGACGACCGTGTTGCCCATGGCGAGGGCGGGGGCGATCTTCCCGGCGGGGTTCGCCCACGGGTTGTTGTACGAGGTGATGCACGTGACGACACCCACCGGCTGCCGTACCGCGAGCGCTCCCACGACGGCCGCCCGGCCGAACGGCCCGGCCTCGTTGACCTGCGGCGCGATCGCCCACTCGGCCGGTTCCACGGTCGCGTACCGCCGGAACCGGGCGGCGGCCACGCCCACCTGCATGCCCCGAGCGGTCCCGGTCGTCGCGCCGGTCTCCGCCTGGGCGAGTTCGGCGTACGGCACCAGCGCGCCACGGACGAGGTCGGCCGCCCGCCCGAGGATCGCCGCGCGTTCCTCGGGCGGCGTACGCGACCACGGTCCGAACGCCTCCCGGGCCGCGGCGGCGGCGGCGAACACCTGCCCCCGCGAGGCCTCCGGCGCCCACCCCACGGTCTCCTCGGTCGCGGGATCGACGACGGCGTAGTGCCCGCCGTCCGGCTCGACCCACTCCCCGCCGACGAACAACCGCTGCCCATCGGCGACTTGAGAACTCACCGGGTGCTCACCGTCCTGGTGTCCCGCCCCGACCGCAGCACCCGCCCCGGAACGGACCCGCTCACCACGTCGCCGCGAATGGCCTCAACTCCGTTGACCCACACGGCCTGTATCCCGATCGCCTTCGAATCGAGCCGCGGACTGTCACCCGGCAGGTCGTGCACCAGGGTGGCCTTGCCGGCGTCGATCCGCTCCGGGTCGAAGAGCACCAGGTCCGCATGCCAGCCCTCCCGCACCTGCCCGCGCTCCCGCAGCCCGAACAGCCGCGCCGGATCGTCGGTCAGCATCTTCACGGCCTGTTCGAGCCCGACCAGCTTCCGCCCGCGCAGACAGTCCCCGATGAACCGGGTCGTGTACGGCGCCCCGCACATCCGGTCCAGATGCGCCCCCGCGTCGGACCCGCCGAGCAGCACGTCCTCGTGCTGCCAGGTCTCGGCGCGCAGTGCCCAGGAGGCCGGGTCGTTGTCGGAGGGCATGGGCCACAGCACCGTCCGCAGGTCGTCGGCCGCGCAGATCTCGACCAGACACTCGAAGGGTTCCTGCCCCCGTTCCTCGGCGATGTCCTTGACCACCCGCCCGGTCAGCCCCTCGTTGGCCGCGCTGTACGTGTCGCCGATGACGTACCGCCCGAAGTTCGCGAGCCGCCGGAAGACCCCGGCCTCCTTGCTGTTGGCCCGCAGCAGCATCTGGGCCCGTACGCCGGGTTCGCGCAGCGCGGCGATCCGCTCCGGCACGGGCAGGCTCAGGATCGGCCCCCACCCGGGTATCAGGTTGAGCGCGCAGAAGGTGCCGAGGGACATGTTCATCGGCGTGAGGATCGGCATGGTCAGCGCGACGACCCGGCCGCCGGCCTTCCGCGCCCGCTCGCTCGCGAACAACTGCCGGGGCACGCGCTCGGGCACGGCGGCGTCCACGGTGAGCACGTTCCAGTTCAGAGGCCGCCCGGCCACCGCGCTCATCTCGACGAACAGATCGATCTCGGCGTCGCTGAACTGATCCAGACATCCGGCGACGATCGCCTCGATCTGCGTCCCCTCGTGCTCGCCGACGGCCCGTGAGAGGGCCAGCAGTTCCTCCGGGCGGGCGTGCCGGGAGGCGACCGGCTGTCCGTCGCCGTCCGAGTGGGTGGAGGACTGGGTGGTGGAGAAGCCCCAGGCGCCGGCGTCCATGGCCTCGTGCAACAGCCGTACGATCTCGGCGAGTTGCTCCGCACTGGGCTGCCCGCCGACGGCATCCGCCCCCATCACGTACCGCCGCAACGCACAATGCCCCACCATGAACCCGGCGTTGACCGCGATCCGCCCTTCCAGCGCGTCCAGATACTCCCCGAACCCGCGCCAGCTCCAGGGCGTCCCCTCCTCCAGCGCGACCAGCGACATCCCCTCGACCTTGGACATCATTCGCCGCGTGTAGTCGGCGTCCTCCGGCTTCAGCGGCGCGAGCGTGAACCCGCAGTTCCCGGCCGCGACGGTCGTCACCCCGTGGTTGAGGGAGGGTGTCGCGTACGGGTCCCAGAAGAGCTGGGCGTCGTAGTGGGTGTGGGGGTCGACGAACCCGGGCGCGAGGACGAGTCCGGCGGCGTCTTCGACGGTCCGGGATTCCTCGGTGACAGCCCCGACGACGGCGATCCGCCCGTCGCGGACACCGACGTCGGCAACGAATGCGGGCGAGCCGGTCCCGTCAACAACCGTCGCCCCTTTGATGACGTGATCGAGCACGAGCCTTGCCTCCTCAAGCATGCGATGCGCTGACCAAGCTGCTTTTGGGGGCGCGGGGAACTGCGCGACCAGCCCCCACGCACCCGCACCCGCCGTACGAGCTCAGGCCGTCTCCCGGAACCGCGTGGTCCGATGGACAGGATCCGTGTCGATCTTCGGAATCACGTGCTCCCCGATCAACCGAATCGTCTGCAACGTCTCCTCCTTCGGCACCCCCACCGGCAGCCCGAAGCTCAACTGGTCCGCCCCGGCCTGCTCCCACCGCTTGCACTGCGTGAGTACCTCGTCCGGATCCCCGCAGATCAACAGCTCCTCCTCCACGAGGAGTTCGACGAACTCCGGCGTGTACTCGGGCAGCGTCTCCGGCCACACGGGGAACCCCTCGGGCCGCGGGAACGTGTCGTGGTACCGGAACACCAGCGAGGGCAGATAGTGCAGCCCACCGCTGGTCGCGATCCGGATCGCCTCGTCGTGCGTGGGCGCACAGATCGCGGTCGTCGTCACCATCACGTTGTCGTTGACGAACGCCCCCACCGGCTCGGCGTTCACGATCGCCGTCTTGTACTGCTCCAGCACCCACTCCATGTCGGAGACCTTCTGGATGCTGAACCCGAGGACGCCCAGCCCCTTCCGCGCCGCCATGGCGTACGACGGAGGGGAGCCCGCCGCGTACCACATCGCCGGGTGCGCCTTCCCGTACGGCTTCGGCAGCACCTTCCGCGGCGGCAGCTGCCAGTGCTTGCCCTGGAAGCCGACGTACTCGTCCTGGAGCCACATCTTGGGGAACTCGGCGATGGTCTCTTCCCAGATCTCCTTGGTGTAGTTCATATCGGTTACGCCCGGTATGAAACCGAGGATCTCATGGCTGCCCGCCCCCCGCCCGCTGCCGAACTCGAAGCGGTTGCCGGAGAGATGGTCGAGCATGGCGACCTTCTCGGCGACCTTCACCGGGTGGTTGACCTGGGCGAGGGGGTTGAAGATCCCCGACCCGAGGTGGATGCGTTCCGTGGCGTGTGCGAGGTAGCCGAGGTAGACGTCGTTCGCCGAGAGGTGCGAGTACTCCTCCAGGAAGTGGTGCTCGGAGGCCCAGGCGTACTTGAAACCGGACTTGTCCGCCTGGATGACGTACTCGGTCTCCTCCATCAGCGCCTTGTGCTCGGCCAGCGGGTCCGTTTCGGCACGCTTGCCCACGTATCCCTGTACAAAGAGCCCGAATTCCAAGGAGGTTCACCGTCCCAAGTCCAGGTGGTACCTATGAGTGCTACGACTTTCTGACGTAGCGTCAGATTCGTCAATAGATGACGCCCCGTCAGATCTCACCGGATGGAGGGGTGGCGTCAGATGACGCTGACCCCCGCCAGCCAGCCCCCGTCGATCACGAAGGGCTGCCCGGTGATGTACGACGAGTCGTCCGACGTCAGGAACAGCGCGAGGCGGGCGACCTCTGCCGGCTTCCCGATCCGGCCGAGCGGCACGAGCTTGCGGTACAGCTCGTCCAGGGCCCGGGACATCCCCTCCACGTCGGCGTCCGGGTCGAGTTGGGCCGGGTTGGACATCGCGGTGTCGATGGCGCCGGGGCACATCGCGTTGACCCGTATCCGCCGGTCGGCCAGCTCCAGGGCCGCCACCCGCGTGAGCCCGAGGATGGCGTGCTTGGTCGCCGCGTACGCCCCCACGGCAGCCATCCCCGTCACCGCCGTGTACGAGGCCGTGTTGACGATCGTGCCCCCGTCCTCCATGGCCGCCGCCACGGTCTTGACCCCGAGAAAGCAGCCGACCTGATTCACCCGCACGACCTGCATGAACTCGTCGAGCGGCGTGTCCACAAGGGAGTTGAACCGCAGGATCCCCGCGTTGTTGACCAGCCCGTCGATCCGCCCGTACGTCTCCTTCGCGGCCCCCACGGCGGCACTCCAGTCCGCCTCCTCGCCGACATCGAGATGCACATAGGACGCGCCCAACTCCTTGGCCAGCGCCTCCCCTTGCTCGTCCAGCACATCCGCCACGACGACCTTCGCGCCCTCGGCCGCGAACAGCCGCGCCTCCTGCTCCCCCTGTCCGCGCGCCGCTCCGGTGACGATGACGACACGCCCGTCCAGCTTGCCCATGCGGGCCTCCTCGGGATCGGTGGATGCAGGTCATCGTAGCGCCGCATCTGACGAAGCGTCAGATGAAGGTCCGCGGATTGCACAAGCACACTTGAAGTGACCGTGCAGCAGGGACATTTGACCCTGGCCATAGCTCTGCTCGACTCCAAGAATGCCGGGTATGGCGAAGCGGAGACTGCGCAACAGGGAAGTCGGGTACGTGGCGATCGGTGCGGCACCACCGCGGCTGACAACGCGCTGAATTCGACGAAGGCCCTCCAGGACGAGGAGCCCGGATTCGGTGAGGGCGGCCCCGGTGTCACCGATGTGGAAATACCGCTGACGGAGGTCCCGGCACCCTGATCCGGCGCTCCCGGAGGGTTCTCAGGTGCGAAGCACGGGCGTGGCTCCCAGCCGGCGCAGGACCGCGTCCGTGCCGCTCCTGGCGTCCAGCTCGGCGTAGATGTTGCCGAGGTTGTTGCGGACGGTCTTCTCGCTCAGCCGTAATCGCTGCCAGATCTGCTGTACGCCCGGGCCGGTCGGCAGCAGCTCCATGATCTGCTGCTCGCGCGGTGAGAGCAGCGCACGGCCGCTCCATCGCCTCGTCGGTCGCGGCCATCCGTCGGGCCCCCTCCCGCAGGGCCGCGGACGCGGACGGCGAGAGACAGGTGCGTCCGACAAACGCCGCCATGGCCGCGGAGGACAGCATCTGGTCGCAGTAGTCGCCCTCGACGAGGTGGCCCGCTCCGCCCCGGAAGACCTCGACCACCGCCTCGTTGTCCTGGCGCGTGCTGACGACGATCGCCGGAACTCCCCGAGCGGCAAGGGCCGTCAACGCGCCGGGGAAGGTCCCGGCGGGGTCCTCGCAGCACAGCATGGCGACGTCCGCCGTGGTCTCCCGCAGCCCGTCGTAGGGCCGCGCGACCCACCGTGCGCTGCTGGCGAACTCGTCGTCCGGGGTCGGCCGGCCGTCGTGCGGCCAGGTGCCCTCGGCGGAGGCCGCGACGACGGAGTGCCGCTGGGAGGATCACACTTCGGGGTCCTTCCGCCGGAAGCCGTGACGTCCGTACGTCCATACACACACGGCTCGGCGTGACCGTGTTCAAACAGGTTGTGATCACCGGGGCCGGTCGAGGTCAGAGCAGGGGCCCCACCTCGGTGCCGAACTCCGTTATCTGGTCGGTGAGTTCGGCGCGGTCGCGGCAGCGGAACCGGACCTGGATCCGGTCCACGCCCATCGCCGGGTAGGCGCGCAGCGATTCGGCGAGGACTTCGGGGGTTCCGGTGAGCGTGCGCCGGCCGACCTCCCATCCCGGGTCGCCGACGTACAGCGGCTCGGTGATGGCCCCGAACATGAACGGCCCCTGGAGGGCGGCCTCTTCGCGCAGTCGCCGGATCCGCTCGATCTGCGCGGGCAGCTTCTCGCGCGGGTCGCCCTGCGGCAGCCAGCCGTCGGCTTTGAGGGCGGCCCGGCGTACGGCGGCCGGTGAGGAGCCGCCGACCCAGATGGGCACGTGTTCCTGCCGGGGCCTGGGCCGCTGCCCCAGCCCCTCGAAGTCGTACAACTTGCCGTGGTGCAGGGGGAATTCGTCCGGTCCGAGGGCGGCGCGCAGGGCGTCGATCGACTCGTCGAGGACGGGCCCGCGCCGGTCGAAGTCGACGCCGAGCGCCTCGAACTCCTCCCGTACGTGGCCGGCGCCGACCCCGAGGAGCAGCCGGCCCCCGCTGAGGTGGTCGAGGGTGGCGTACTGCTTGGCGGTGATCAACGGGTGCCGCAGCCCGACGACCGCCACATGGCTGAGCAGTCGGACCCGCTCGGTCACGCCCGCCAGGAAAGAGAGGGTGGCGACGGGGTCGTACCAGATGGTGCTCATCGCGGCGGCGAGGCGGCGCGGGACGCCGACGTGGTCGCAGCCCGCGATGTAGTCGAAGCCGGACCGGTCGGCCGCGCGGGCGATCCCGACGAGGTCGGCAGGGCCTGCGTCGGCCTCCCAGGGTTCGGCGTAGATGGTGCTCTGGGACTGGACGGGCAGCTGGATGCCGTAGGCGAGGCCGCTCACTTGGGGCCCTCCCACAGGCCTTCCGGCGTCAGCCCCAGCAGCTCGATCGCGTTCCCGCGCACGATCCGCTCGACCACGTCCGGCGCCAGGTGGCCCATCTGCGCCTCGCCGACCTCGCGGGACTTGGGCCAGGTGGAGTCGGAGTGGGGGTAGTCGGTCTCGTAGAGCACATTCCCCACGCCGATGGAGTCGAGGTTCTTCAGCCCGAAGGCGTCGTCGAAGAAGCAGCCGTAGACGTGCTCGGTGAAGAGTTCGGACGGCGGGCGGTGGACCTTGTCGGCGACGCCGCCCCAGGCGCGGTTCTCCTCCCAGACCACGTCGGCGCGCTCCAGGATGTAGGGGATCCAGCCGATCTGGCCCTCGGCGTACATGACCTTGAGGTCGGGGAAGCGTTCGAACTTGCCGCTCATCAGCCAATCCACCATGGAATAGCAGCAGTTGGCGAAGGTGATAGTGGAGCCCACGGCGGGCGGGGCGTCGGCGGAGGTGGAGGGCATACGGCTGCTGGAGCCGATGTGCATGGCGATGACCGTGCGGGTCTCGGCGCAGGCCTGGAGGAACGGGTCCCAGTCGTCGGTGTGGATGGAGGGCAGTCCGAGGTGCGGGGGTATCTCGGAGAAGGCGACGGCCCGCACCCCGCGGGCCGCGTTGCGGCGGACCTCGGCGGCGGCCAACTCCGCGTCCCAGAGCGGGATGAGGGGAAGGGGTATGAGGCGGCCCTGCGCCTCGGGGCCGCACCACTCCTCCACCATCCAGTCGTTGTAGGCGCGGACGCAGAGCAGCGCGAGCTCGCGGTCGGCGGCCTCGGTGAACGTCTGGCCGCAGAAGCGCGGGAAGGTGGGGAAACACAGCGCGGACTGGACATGGTTGACGTCCATGTCGGCGAGCCGGGACGGAACGTCGTACGACCCCGGCCGCATCTGCTCGTAAGTGATGACTTCGAGCTTGATCTCGTCCCTGCTGTAGCCGACGGCGGTGTCGAGGCGGGTGAGCGGGCGGTGCAGATCCTCGTACACCCACCAGTCGCCGATCGGTCCGTCGTCGCCCGGTTCGCCCATCACGGGCTTGAACCGGCCGCCGAGGAACGTCATTTCCTTCAGCGGCGCGCGCACCACACGCGGGCCGGTGTCCAGGTACTTCTTGGGCAGCCGGTGCTGCCAGACGTCGGCGGGCTCCACGGTGTGGTCGTCGACGGAGATGATCAAAGGGAGGGTCGCCTGGTCGGTGTTCTGGGTGTCCATGGCGCCACGGTAGCGCCGATCTGACGACCCGTCAGCTAGCTGGATCCGGGTTCGGGGTGCTCGGTTCTGTGCGGAACTGTGCGTGAGCCGTGTGAGCGTCATGTGATATCCCGCGCGGCGACCTGTGAGCGCTGTCTCCGAGTGCTGACGCGACCGCCGCGAACAAGGCAAACTGTCGTAGTTATCAGGCATGCCTAGGGGGAACGGCGATGGACGGTGGACCGCGAGTACCGGAGCAGCGGCGCCCCGACTCCGACTCGGAGGAGTCGACGGCGCTGCGCTTCAGCGTGCTCGGTCCGGTACGTGCCTGGCGGGGCCCCGATTCCCTCGCCACCGGCTCGCCGCAGCAACGCGCCCTGCTGGCCGCGCTGTTGCTGCGCGAGGGTCGCACCGCGACCGCCGCCGAGCTGATCGACGCCCTGTGGGGTGACGACCCTCCGTCGCAGGCGCTGGCCGCGGTGCGCACCTACGCGTCCCGGCTGCGCAAGGCGCTGGACGCCGGGGTGCTGGTCAGCGAGTCGGGCGGGTACGCCGTACGGGGCCTGCCCGAGGGCGCGCTGGACGCGGCGGTGGCACAGGACCTGGCGATGGAGGCGGAGAAGGCGAAGTCGGCGGGCGACCTGTGCCACGCACGGGACCTGCTGGGCCGTGCGCTCGCCCTGTGGGACGGGGAGGCGCTGGCCGGCGTACCCGGCCCCTACGCGGAGGCGCAGCGCGTCCGCCTGGAGGAGTGGCGGCTCCAACTCCTGGAATCCCGCCTCGACATGGACCTGGAGCAGGGCTGCCACGCGGAGGCGGTCAGCGAGCTGACGGCCCTCACGGCCGCGCACCCCCTCCGGGAACGCCTCCGTGAGCTGCTGATGCTCGCGCTGTACCGCTCGGGCCGCCAGGCGGAGGCCCTGGCGGTGTACGCCGACACCCGGCGCCTGCTCGCCGACGAACTCGGCGTGGACCCGCGCCCCGGCCTGCGCGAACTCCAGCAGCGCATCCTCCAGGCCGACCCCGGCCTCGCGGAACCGTCCGCACCCGCACCGGAGACCGCGCCCGCACCGGTCCGCCCCCATCAACTCCCGGCGACGGTCCCGGACTTCACCGGCCGCGCCGCCTTCGTGTCCGAACTGAGCGAGGTCCTCGCCTCGGCCGAGGGCCGCGTCATGGCGGTCTCCGCACTGGCCGGCATCGGCGGCGTCGGCAAGACGACCCTCGCCGTGCACGTCGCCCACCAGGCCCGATCCGCCTTCCCCGACGGCCAGTTGTACGTCGACCTCCAGGGCGCGGGCTCGCGTGCGGCGGAACCGGAGACCGTACTCGGCGCGTTCCTGCGGGCGCTCGGCACCGCGGACTCGGCGATACCGGACTCCCTGGAGGAACGCTCGGCCCTGTACCGCTCGGTGCTGGACGGCCGCCGGGTCCTGGTGCTGCTGGACAACGCACGGGACGCGGCCCAGGTGAGGCCGCTGCTGCCGGGGACGGAAGGCTGCGCGGCGCTGGTGACGTCGCGGGTGCGGATGGTGGACCTGGCGGGAGCCCATCTCATCGACCTGGATGTGATGTCCCCCGAGGAGGCGTTGCAACTCTTTACGAAGATCGTGGGCACCGAACGCGTCGCTGCCGAACGGGAGTCGGCCCTGGACGTGGTCGCCGCGTGCGGCTTCCTGCCGCTCGCGATCCGCATCGCGGCCTCCCGGCTGGCGGCCCGCCGCACCTGGACGGTCTCGGTCCTCGCGGCGAAACTCGCGGACGAGCGGCGGCGGTTGGACGAGCTCCAGGCCGGCGACCTCGCCGTGAAGGCCACCTTCGAGCTGGGCTACGGCCAGTTGGAGCCGGCCCAGGCACGGGCGTTCCGCCTGCTGGGGCTGGCCGACGGCCCCGACATCTCCCTCGCCGCGGCAGCGGCCGTACTGGACCTGCCTGTTGAGGAGACCGAGGACCTGCTGGAGTCCCTCGTCGACACGTCGCTGGTGGAGTCGGCGGCTCCGGGGCGGTACAGGTACCACGACCTGGTGCGGCTCTACGCGCGTGCGTGCGCGGAGCGGGACGAGTCACCGCCGAGCGAGCGGGGTGCGGCGCTGTCGCGGTTGCTGGACTTCTATCTGGCCACCGTCTCGGGGGTCTATCTGATCGAACGGCCCGGGGACCGGCTGGTGGATCACCTGGAGCCCAGCGCGTACCCGGGGCTGGTGTTCGCGGACCGGCACGCGGCGCAGGACTGGCTCTACGCGGAGGCGATCTGCCTGCTCGCCTGCGTACGCCAGGCCGCCCGTCCGGGCACGCTGCGTCGCGCCGTCGACGTTCTGTGGGCAGCGGTCGACCTGGCGGAGTCCGGCACCAACTCCAAGGAGTACGAGGCGGTTGCCGTGCTGCTGCGCAACACGGCGCGGGAGGCGGGGGATTCGCGTACGGAGGCACGCGCGCTGACGCTGCTCGCCTTCGTGCACCACATCTCCGGCAGCCGGTTCGACGTGGCGCTCCAGGAAGCCGAGCGGGCAACGGAGTTGGCCACGGCGGTCGACGATCCGCTCACCGGCTGCTGGTCCTCCAACATCAGCGGTGTCGTCGCGCTGTACCAGAACCGGCACGAGGAGGGTGCCGCCCACTTCACCCGGGCCATCGAGAGCTTCCGCGCCCTCGGAGACCGCCCCGGCGAGGCCAGCGCCCTGTGCAATCTCTCGCGCATCCACCTGGCCACTTCGCGGACGGCGAGCGCGGTGGCGCTGGCCCAGCAGGGCACGGCGATGTACGACGACATGGGGCACGACCTGAGGGGCGCCAACGGACGGTACGCCCTGGGGCTCGCTCTCACCCAGAGCGGGCAGCTGGCCGAGGCGACCGAGTGCCTCAACCAGGCCCTCCAGGTGTTCCGGGACAGCCGCCAGCGCCTCTGGGAAGGCATGACCCTGTTCCGGCTCGCCGAACTCGACCTGGCGGCACGCCGTCCGGCACAGGCCGCGGTCAACGCCGAGGCGGCCCTGACGCTCCTGCGCGGTATCGGCGGCGAGTGGCGGCGGGGCAACGTCCTCACCGTGCTCGGACGCGGCCTCGACGGCATCGGGCAGCTCGGCCGCGCCCAGGTGTGCTGGCGTGAGGCCCTCGGCATCTTCGAGACGCTGGGAGCGCCCGAAGCGGACCAGGTCAGGGGCCTGTTGACACCGACAGCGGCGGCCTGACGCCGGCGGAGCCGCCGCTCGCCGGCAGGGTCGTTCATCGTTCGTTTATCGCGGTTCGACACTCTCGGATGTGCCGGGCCGTCGCGTCGGGGGGCAGACGGAACGGCTGGTGGCCGGACATCTATGGTGTACCGGCCCCTACGGATCCGTCCGGCGATCCTCGGGGGAGTTGCCGGGCGGATCCCGCCCAATCACCGCACGTAACAGGGGAGCCAGTGAGATGAGCGACGACAACAGCACCGACAACGTCCACGCCACGGACGAGCCGACCACCGTGACCCCGGACAACGTCCACGCCACGATCGGGCCCGTCACCGTGAAGAACGTCCACGCCACGGACGAGCCGCTCACCGCGGTACTCGCCGAGGACGGCGACGCGACGACGGACAACGTGCACGCCACCGACGAGCCGGTCTGACCAGCTCGACCACACGGGGGATCGGCCGCAACGGCACCGAGGGGGAGCCGTTGCGGCCGATGTGTGTCCGGGGTCGGGGCCCTACAGGCCTCTGACGGCCACCCGCGCCGCGCACAGCTTCCGCATGTCGTCCACGTCGGACGTGTACAGCACAGCTCCGCCCGGCTGACGTCCGGCGATGACCGCGAGGGCGGCGTCGATGGCGTATTTGTGTCCGTGCAGGCCGGTGTCCTTGAGAAGGCTGATCGCGGCGTCGGCGACTTCCCGCGTCACGGGTTCCACGACGATGCGGGACGTCACCCAGCTCCAGGCCTCACGCCGGACGTGGCTGTGGTAGGCCTCGATCAGGGTCATCGAACTGGTCACCACCCGAAGCCCCTTTTTGTGAGCGGCTGCCAGCAGCGCCGTCATCCCGCGATCCCGCAGCGCCGCCCGCGACAGTCCTTCGCTGTCCAGCACCAAACAGTCGAGTGCCACTCAGCCCGCCATCGGAAGCTCGTGCTGCCCGGAAGCGGCAGGGCCGTCGAGCTGGCGTTCGACATCGCTCAGCTCGGCCTCCGCCGCCGCCAGTTCCTCCGGGGTGAGCGGCCCACCACTCTCCTCCTGCATCCACGCGACCAGCTCCCCCAGCCGATCCCGCTCGTGCTGACGCTCTATGGCCTTGGTGACATACGCGCTGAACCCCCCGCTCCCGACCTCCCGCCGAATCTCCTCGGCAAGCTCTTCCGGCAGCGTGACGGTGTACTTCTTCGTTGCCATACCCGTCACCATACCGCGCGCCCTGGCGCGTCACGACCCCCGCAATTCCCCCTTCACCACCTTCCCGCTCGCATTCCGAGGCAGCTCCCCCACGAACTCCACCACCCTCGGCACCTTGTAGTTCGCCATCTCGCGCCGGGCCCAGGCGATCAGGTCGTCGGCGGTCAGAGTCACCCCCGGCCGCCGGACGACGTACGCCGTCCCGACCTCCCCGAGCCGTGCGTCCGGTACGCCGATCACCGCCACGTCGGCCACGTCGGGATGCAGCCCCAGCTGCTGCTCTATCTCCGCCGGGTACGCGTTGAAGCCGCCGACGATGAACATGTCCTTGATCCGGTCGGTGATCCGCAGGTTGCCGTCGGCGTCCAGGACGCCCACGTCACCCGTGTGCAGCCAGCCGTCCTCCCCCAGGACCTCCGCCGTCGCCGCCGGGTCCTCGTAGTAGCCGCGCATCACGTTGAAGCCGCGGACCAGCACCTCGCCCGGGGAGCCGACCGGCGCCTCCACCCGGACCTCCGTGCCCGGGATCGCGCGGCCCGACGTCGACGCGATGACCGACGGGTCGTCCCCGCGCCGGCACATCGTGACGATGCCGCTGGCCTCCGAGAGGCCGTACGCCGTCAGGACCGTGTCCACGCCCAGTTCGCCCCGCAGCCGCTCCACCAGCCGCAACGGCACCACCGCCGCGCCCGTGACCACGAGCCGCAGCGCGGACAGGTCGTGCGCGTCCCGGGCCGGGTGGTCGAGGAGGGACTGGTGGAGGGTGGGCGGGCCCGGGAGGACGGAGACGCGTTCGGCGGCGATGTTCGCCAGCACCGTGTCCACGTTGAACACCGGCTGCGGGATCATCGTCGCGCCCCGCATCAGACAGGCGATCACGCCCGCCTTGTAGCCGAAGGTGTGGAAGAGCGGGTTCACGATCAGGTAGCGGTCGCCCTGCCGCAGACCGGCCAGGTCGCTCCAGATCTCGTATCCCCGCAACGTCTGCGCGTGCGTGATCACCGCGCCCTTCGGGCGGCCCGTCGTGCCCGAGGTGAAGATGATGTCGGAGACCGTCGAGCCGTCCAACTCCCCTGCCCGCGAGCGCACTTCTTCCTCCCCCACCCCCTCCCCACCCGCCAGGAAGTCCTTCCAGGTGCGGAAGTCGGCGGGCGCGTCGTCGGCCAGGACCACGACCTGTTCCAGTGCCGGGAGCCCGGGCAGCGGGCCGTCGCCCGCACCCTCCCCCGCCGCCCGGCGCAGCGACGCAACGTACGACGTCCCCAGGAACGTCCCGGTCACGAACAACAGCCGCGCCCCGCTGCCGCGCAGCACATACGCCGCCTCGGTCCCCTTGAAGCGCGTGTTCAGCGGCACCAGGACCGCGCCCGCCGACACCGCGCCCAGCGCCGAGACGATCCAGTCCAGCGAGTTCGGCGCCCAGATGCCGACCCGGTCGCCGACCTCGACACCGGCGGCGAGACAGGCCGCCGCCGCGCGTTCGACCCGGGCGCCCAGTTCGGCGTAGGAGATACGCGTCCGGCCCTCGACCACCGCCTCGGCGTCCGCGTACCGTTCCGCGGCCGACCGGACCAGGCCCGGGATGCTGCCCCACTCCTCGTCTCCGCGCATGAACGGCCTCCCTGTACCCAGTAGCTGACTGCCCGTCAGATTAGCTGTAGCCTGACGCCCTGTCAGCTTCCCCGGGTGTCACGCGGAGGTGCACGGAGAATGGCCGGACAGCGCATGGCCGGACTGAAGGACGCGACCGCGATCGTCGGCATCGGACAGACCTCCTTCGCGAAGCAACTCCCCGAGGACGAACGGACCTTGGCCTGCCGTGCCGTACTCGCCGCGCTCGACGACGCGGGCATCGCCCCGGGCGAGGTCGACGCCCTCGCCTCCTACACGATGGAGGAGACCGACGAGGTCGAGCTCGCGAAGGCGGTCGGCTTCGGGGACCTGACCTTCTTCAGCAAGGTGGGCTATGGGGGTGGCGGTTCCTGTGCCACCGTCGCCCATCTCGCCACCGCCATCGCCGCCGGGCAGGCGACCGTGGGGGTGGCCTGGCGGTCACGGAAGCGGGGCAGCGGGGCAAGACCCTGGACCAACACCGACCGCCAACTCCCCACCCCCGCCCAGTGGACCCGCCCTTTCGGGCTCCTCCGGCCGGCGGATGAAATAGCCATGCTCACCCGCCGCTACATGTACGAGTACGGCGCCACCCGCGACCATCTCTTCAACGTCGCCCTCGCCTGCCGGAACCGCGCCAACCAGAACCCGGCCGCGATCATGTACGACCGCCCGCTCACGCGCGAGATGTACATGACCTCCCGCTGGATCAGCGAACCCCTCTGCCTCTTCGACAACTGCCTTGAGACGGACGGGGCGTTGGCCTGTGTCGTCGTCTCGCGCGAGCGCGCCCGGGACTGCCGGCGCACCCCGGTCCACATCCACTCCGCCGCCCAGGGCCTCCCCGCCCAGCACCACGGCATGGTCAACTACTGGAACGACGACCCCCTCACCGGCCCCGCCTGGACCGCCGCCCGACACCTGTGGAAACACGCCGACTTCACCCCGCAGGACGTCGATGTCGCCCAGATCTACGACGCGTTCACCGCCCTCGTCCCGCTCTCCCTGGAGGGCTACGGCTTCTGCGGAAGAGGGGAGGGCGGTGCCTTCACCGAAGGGGGCGCCCTCGAGATCGGCGGGCAACTCCCCCTCAACACCAGTGGCGGCGGGCTCTCCGAGGCGTACGTCCACGGCTTCAACCTGATCAACGAGGGCGTACGGCAGTTGCGCGGCACCAGCACCGCCCAGGTCCCGGACGCCGCCACCTGCCTGGTCACGGCGGGCGAGGGCGTCCCCACCTCCGCCCTGCTGCTCACGAAGTGAAGAGAAACGAGGAGTTGACCGCCATGCTCACTCCCGTCACCGACACCGACGGCGCCCCCTTCTGGCAGTACGCCCGTCAAGGCGAACTCCGCGTCCAGACCTGCGCCGACTGCGCCGAACCCCGCTTCCCGCCCCGCCCCTGCTGCCCCCACTGCCAGTCCTTCGCGAGCGAGTGGCGGCAGGTGAGCGGGAGGGGTCGGGTCTGGTCGTACGTCTTCCCGCATCCGCCGCTGCTGCCCGACTACGCCGCCGTCGCGCCGTACAACGTGATCGTCGTCGAACTGGTCGACGCCCCGCGGATCAGGCTGGTCGGGAACCTCGTCAGTGAGGCCGGGGCCGCCCTCAACTCCCTCTCCCCCAGCCGGATTCGGATCGGGGCGCGGGTGCAGGTCGTGTTCGACGCGGACGGGCTTCCGCAGTGGGTTCTGGAGCGGCCATGACGCTCCGGATCGCCGCCGACAAGGACACCGGGGTCGCCGTCGTCACCCTGGACCGGCCGCACAGACTCAACGCCGTCGACCTCGCCACGGCCGCCGAACTGGGCGCCGTATGGCGGGAGTTCCGGTTCGACGACACCGTACGGGCCGTCGTTCTCACCGGAGCCGGGGAGCGGGCTTTCTGCACCGGACTCGACCGGGACGCGGTCGTGCCGCAGCCCAACTCGCCCTATATGCAGGACGATCCGCTGCTCAACATCGGGCCGAAGGCCAACGACCTGTGGAAGCCGGTGATCTCCGCCGTGTGCGGGATGGCCTGCGGCGGGGCCTTCTACCTGCTGGGCGAGAGCGAGTTCGTCGTCGCCGATCCGACCGCCGTGTTCTTCGACCCGCACACCACCTACGGCATGGTCAGCGCGTACGAGTCGGTGCTGATGGCGCACCGGATGCCGTACGGCGAGGTGGCGCGGATGATGCTCATGGGGACGGCGGAGCGGATCTCCGCGCAGCGCGCCCACGACATCGGGCTCGTGTCCGAACTCGCCCCTCCTGGCGGGGCGTTGGAGGCCGCCGTGGCCTGTGCAGTCGTCATCGCCGGGTATCCGACCGAGGGTGTCCAGGGCACCGTACGGGCGCTGTGGGCGGCGAAGGAGGCGGCGCGGGCGCAGGCGTATGCGCAGGCGCCGCCGCTCATCGCGCTCGGGAATCTGCCCGACGAACGGCAGGCGGAGCTGTTCGCCGGGCGGCGGAGCGGCGAGTTCCGGATCCGGTGAGGGACCCGGTGAGGGTCAGGTCCCCGGGGTCGCCCTGGGGTCGACCTCGCAGTGGTCGATCGGGGTGGAGGTGCCGAGCACCCGCACCCGGACCGTCGCCGTGCCCTTCGCCGGGACCTTGACGTCCGCGTAGTTGAAGTCGACCTCGTTGTCCTGGGCGTCCTTGAAGGTGACGTCGACGGAGAAGGTGGCCTTGCGGCTGTTCGGGTTGCTGACCTCGACCGTCGCGTACTGCTTCTTCGCGGTCGCGCAGCTCACCAGCTTCGCCGTACCGTCCTGGAGGCTGCTGCCGCCGCTGCCCGTGGAGGACGTGGAGGTGGGTGTGGAGCGGTAGTCGGGCCGGTGGGTGTACGAACTGCCGCCCGACGAACCGCCCGTTGTGCTGGTCGAGGTGTCGTGGTCCTGGCTGGAGCTGCTGCACCCGCCCCCACCGCCACCGCTCCGGTGCCGGCTGCCGCTGTGGTGCCGCCCGGTGGAGAAGCCGGTGAGGGTGAGAACCGTCAGTGCCAGTACCGCCGTGAGTTTGAGCCTGCGCCCCCGCGTTTGCATCCGTTCATGCTACCGACCCCAACGGGCGCCGCTCACGCGGTCCTTGCGGTGCCCGTCCCCTTCTCCGCGTCGAGGGCGTACACGCAGCGGTCCTTGCTGCACGCGTACACGACGCCCTCCCGGACGACGGGCGCCCCGGTGATCTCGCCGCCGGTCGCGAGCTTCCAGCGGAGCCGGCCGTCGTCGGCCTTGAGGGTGTAGAGGAGGTGGTCGGTGGAGCCGAAGTGGATGCGGCCCTCGGCGACGGCGGGGGCGCCGACGATGTCGCCGCCCGCCTGGAAGCGCCATTTGGGGGTGCCGGTGACCGCGTCGAGCGTGTACAGGCCCTTGCCGCTGCCGACGTGGACGTGTCCGGCGGCGACCAGGACCGGTTCGATGGAGGCGCGCGGTTCGGTCGCGATGCGCCAGCGGTCGCGGCCGTCGGCGGCGTCGAGAGCGTAGACCGTGCCGAGGTAGTCGGCGAGGTAGATGCCGCCGCCGGTGACCGCCGGGCCGGGGGCGAAGGTCGGGGCGCAGAGAAAGACCGCCGGTGCCTCGAAGTGCCAGCGGACCCGGCCGCTCGTCACCTCGACGGACAGGACGCGGGTGCCGGCGGCGACGTAGACGTGGCCGTCCGGGGCGGCGGTGACCCGTACGGGTACGCCCCCGCAGGAGGCCGCGTCGCCGATCGGGTACGCCCAGCGTTCCTCGCCCGTCCGGGCGTCGAGGGCGCGCAGCCGGGCGTCCTGCCACACGTAGACGGTGCCGTCGTGCAGCGCCGGGCCCGCCTCGGGGGACTCGAAGTCGGTCTGCGCGCCGGTCAGCTGCCACAGCTGCTGCCCGGTGGCCGCCTCCCAGGCCTGCACCCCTCCGCCGCGCGTGCCGGTGACGACGGTGCCGCGGTCGGCCTTGAGGGAGTACACCCAGGCCTCGGTGGACAGCCGCCACAGGTCACCGCCCTCGCGGGCGTCCAGGGCGAAGAGGGTGGGGCCGTCCGAGGCGTGGATACGGCCGTCCGCGACCGCCATCGACCAGGCGACGTCGCGGGTCTTGAAGGAGCGGCGGCCGGTCTGCACGTCCAGGGCGTGCACCTCGAAGGAGGTGACGTAGACGAGGTCGCCGGCGACGGTCGGGGTGCCCCACACGTCGTTCGACATGCGGAACCGCCAGGGGCGCCAGCCGGAGGCGGTTTCCGGGGGCAGCGGCGGCGGTGCGGGTACGGCGGGTCCTACGGCGGCGTCGGTGCCGTTGACGCCGGGCCGGGGCCGGGACCAGGAGGCGACGAGGCCGGCCTCCGGAGGGGGTGCCTTCACGGCGGCGGCGCGGGCGTCGGCGACCCGGGGGCCGGGGCCGATCGGCACGGGCGCGCCGGCCAGCCGTACGGGCCCGGTGTCGGGGGCGCCGACCGGGACGGGCACGACGGGGTCGTGGGAGGGCGGCGGCGGTACGGCGGCGCGGCCACCGCCGCTGCGGCCGGCGGTGGGCGTCGGTTTCACGGGCGGGCGTCCGCCGCGCCGGGTCTCGATCAGGGTCACCGCGCGCTCGGGCAGCCAGGCCGAGGCCGTACCGCTGTCGTCGGAGCCGGAGCCGAAGAGGTGGGGCGCGAGTTGCGCCTGGAGGTCGGCCGGATTCGGGCGGCCGGTGGCCTCCATCTGCATACAGGACTCGATGAGGGGGCGCAGTTCGTCCGGGAGGCCGGTGAGGTCGGGGCCCTCGCGCAGCAGCATGAAGACGGTCTCGACCGGGTTGGCGCCGTGGAACGGAGGGTGTCCGGTGGCGGCGAACACGAGCATCGAGCCGAGCGAGAACACGTCGCTCGCGCCGGTGACGCTGCGGGAGTCCTTGGCCTGCTCGGGGGACATGTAGGCGGGGGTGCCCACCGCCACGTTCGTCATCGTCAAACGGGTGTTCGACACACCGGAGGCGATACCGAAGTCGATGACCCGCGGCCCGTCCTCGACCACGAGCACATTGGACGGTTTGAGGTCACGGTGGACGAGACCCGCCCCGTGAATGGACTGCAGCGCCTCCGCGACCCCCGCCGCGAGCCAGCGCACCGCCTGGGCCGGCATCGGCCCGCACTCGTTCACTATCTCTTCGAGGGAGGGCGCGGGAACGTACGCGGTGGCCAGCCACGGCACGGCCGCCCGGGGATCGGCGTCGACCACGGCAGCGGTGTAGAAACCGGAGACGGCCCGCGCGGCTTCCACCTCGCGCGTGAAACGGACCCGGAAGAGCTGGTCCTCGGCGAGTTCCGTCCGCACGGTCTTGATCGCCACGCGCCGGCCGGACGCCGAGCGCGCGAGATAGACCAGCCCCATGCCGCCCGCGCCCAGCCGTCCCAGCACCTCGAACGGCCCGATCCGCCGCGGATCGTGCTGCGTCAGCTGATCCACCACTTGCCTGCCACCTCCCCGTACGGGCCACGCCACTCACATATGTACGCGACCCCGTGCAGCGTCTCACCACCGCACCGCCATGGCGGCACGCACCCTGATTCTTCCTGGCCGGGCCACAGGTTGCGAACCCGGCGACTAATCGGGGTGTCTCGGCATATCTCCGGACAAACGTCCAGGTGTCAGCGTTGCTGCAGCGCGAACGACGCCCCTTGATTGTCGGTGACGACGGCCACTTTTCCGTACGACGTCTCGAAGGGCGGGACCTGAAGCCGCCCGCCGAGCCGCTGCACGGCCCCCAGAACAGCGGTGATGTCCTCGACCCGGAAGTGCACGAGGAAGTGCGGGGGCATCTCCACCGGGAAGACGTCGGAGACGGGCGCCCGCCCGAAGTCGGGAACGGCCTCCGGTCCGAACAGGGCGTCTGTGAAAAGTCCGCCGTAGAAAGTGTTCGCGGTCTCCGTGTCGCGGGCGTACAGCTCGGCCCAGCCGAAGGTGCCCGCCTTGTGCCGGAGCCCGAAACCGGGGTGCCGGGCCGCCTGCCACAGGCCGAAGACGGCACCCTCCGGATCGGCGGCCAGAGCGGCCGTGCCCAGCTCCCCCACCGGCATCGGCGCCATGAACACCTGCCCGCCGGCGTCCCGGATCCGCCCGGTCAGCCGCACCACGTCCGGCGTCGCGAAGTACACCGTCCACACGGTCGGCAGCCGCCCGTCCGCCTTGTGGGCGAGCGCCGCGACCGGCTCACCGTCCTTGCGGGCCCATACGGAGCCGCCGTACGCCTCCTCGAAGGTCCACCCGAAGAGCTCACCGTAGAACCGCCTGCCCGCAGCCAGGTCCGGCAGCTGCGCGTCCACCCAGCAGGGGACGCCCTCTCCGTACGCGGATGCCCTGTTTTCGGCCATACCGTCAAAGTAGCGGCGCCGCACGCACCCCGCAGACCAGGCACACCACCCTCCGGACCCTCGTGCACCCCATTTGCAGTCGGCCGAATCGCGCTCCGATCACCCCTCGGTAAGCTGACGGCATGACAGGACAAGTGCGTACCGTCGACGGCCGCGTGGCCGGCCGGCGTGGGCAGGCGACCCGGCAGAAGCTGCTCGACTGCCTAAGCGAGATGCTCAGCTCCTCCCCCTACCGGGACGTCAAAGTCATCGATGTCGCCCGGAAGGCGGGGACTTCACCCGCGACCTTCTACCAGTACTTCCCGGACGTCGAAGGCGCCGTCCTGGAAATCGCCGAGCAAATGGCAACGGAGGGCGGGCAGTTGACCGAACTGCTGGCCGGACGGTCATGGGTCGGCAAGGCCGGCTGGCAGACCTCGCAGGAACTCGTGGACGGGTTCCTGGAGTTCTGGCGCAGGAACGACGCGATCCTGCGGGTCGTCGACCTCGGAGCGGCCGAGGGCGACAAACGCTTCTACAAGATCCGCATGAAGATCCTCAACTCCGTGAACAACTCTCTCTCGGACGCGGTCGCCGAACTGCAGTCCAAGGGCAGGGTCGACAAGGACGTGAACCCGGCGGCGGTCGCCGGCTCACTGGTCGCGATGCTCGCGGCGGTCGCCTCGCACCAGAAGGGTTTCCAGACGTGGGGCGTCAAGCAGGCTGAACTCAAGCCGAACCTGGCGCTGTTGGTCCACCTGGGCGTGACCGGCAAGAAGCCGACGAAGTAGCGGTTCCTGTTTCCCAGGTTCTGACTTCTCAGGTCCCAAGTCCTGTCTCGCGGGCGGCGGTTCACCCAGGTGGACCGTCGCCTGCCCTGCGTGTGATCCGGAACAGCCGGATCTCCCGGTCGACCCGCGCCTGGTACACGGCGTACGGGGGCCAGAAGACCAGCGCAGCCTTCCACACCTCGGCCCGCTCCTCGCCCTCCAACAACCGGGCGGTGACCGGGATCTCCTCGCCCTTCCAGCTGATCTCCGCGTCGGGATGGACGATCAGGTTGCGCGTCCAGGCCGGATGACCCGTGCGCCCGAAGTTGGACCCGATCAGAATCCACCCGTCCTCAACCGGCATACAGGCCAGCGGAGTACTGCGCCGCTGCCCACTCCGCGCACCCCTCGCGGTCAGAATCACCCCCGGCAGCATCTGCGCACTGAGCAGCACCTTCCCCCGCGTCAGCCGGTGCACGGCCCGGTCGAGAGCGGGAATGACATGCGGGGCGACGCGAGCGAACCCGGGCGTCGACGAAACCCTCTGCACCAGCCGCACACCGATCACACCGTCACCTCACGGCTCTCGAAGAGACACGCACCCTCGGCGGCGTGCGCCCGCAGCCGGTGCACCGGCCCGAAGAGCAGTTCGTCGCCGGCGGCACGCTTGAAGGAGAGATGGGCCTCATGTTCCCAGGTGAACCCGATCCCCCCGTGCAGCTGGATCCCCTCGGCGGCGGCCCCGCGCAGGGCCTCCAGCGCCTGCGCGAGGGCGAGCCCACCGACCCGCTCCCCGTTGCCGATGGCCCAAGCCGCGTAGTAGGCAGCCGACTTGGCCGCCTGCACCTGCACATACACATCGGCCAGCCGGTGCTTCACCGCCTGGAACGACCCGATCGCCCGCCCGAACTGCTCACGCTGCTTGACGTGTTGAACGGTCCGCTCCAACGCCCGGTCGGCGGCCCCGACGGCCTCGGCGGCGAGTACGGCGGCAACGGTGTCACCGAGCGCGGAAAGCTCCCGCAGCAGCCGCGGACTGTCGTCGTCTCCAAGCAACTCCCCTTCCACATCACGCAGTTCGATCCGCGCCTGCGGCCGGGTGGCGTCGAGGGAGGTCTGCCGGGTCCGTACGAGCCCGTCGGCGTCCCCCGCGACGAGGAAGAGGAGAGTCCGTGACCGGGCGAACCCGCCGGCATGGGCTGCGACAAGGAGCAACTGGGCACTGTGCCCGTCGAGAACCTGCGCGACCTGCCCGTACAACCGCCAGCCACCGTCGCCCAGTCGCCTGGCCTGCACCCCGCCCGCACGCCCGCCGCCGGCCCACTCGCCGTCATTGGGGCCGGTGAGGGTGAGGGCGGCGGTGAGGGCGGTGCCGGGTACGGCGAGGGCGGCGGTCATCGACCCGGCGGCGATGCGGGGCAGCAGCGAGGCGCGCTGGGCTTCGCTGCCGAGTTCCAGAACGAGCGGCGCGACGAGCACGGCGGTGGCGAGGAGCGGCGAGGGCGCCAGGAAACGGCCGGTCTCCTCAGCCGCGAGGGCGAGTTCGGTCGCCGAGCAGCCGACACCGCCGTAGGCCTCGGGGAGGGCGAGCCCGGGCAGGCCGAGCTGTTGGGCAAGGGCGGTCCAGAGGGCGGGGTCGTGTCCGGCAGGGGTATCGACGGCGGCACGCAACTCATCGGAACCGCACCGCTTTTGGAGCAGTTCGCGGAGGGTACGGCGGATCTCGTCCTGCTCGGCGGTGAAGCTGGCGTCCATGACACTTCCCTCCAGATCTGACGGTCCGTCATATTAGGAGTCCAGGCTCGATATGCACAGAGGGAGGAGGCCCCTCATGACACCGGGGAGCCGCAAGGTCGCCGTGGTGGGCGTGGCACTGTCCGACTGCGGACGGGTCGACGACACGACCCCCTACGCCCTGCACGCCCAGGCGGCCCGCCGCGCACTCGCCGACGCGGGCCTGGACCGGACCGTGGTGGACGGCTTCGCGTCGGCGGGCCTGGGCACGCTGCCGCCGGTGGAGGTGGCCGAATACCTGGGCCTGCGCCCCACCTGGGTCGACTCCACCGCGGTCGGCGGCTCCACCTGGGAGGTCATGGCGGCGCACGCGGCGGACGCGATAGCGGCCGGCCACGCGAACGCCGTGCTGTTGGTCTACGGCTCGACGGCCCGCGCGGACATCAAGGCGGGCCGCAGAACCGGCGACCTCTCCTTCGGCGCACGGGGCCCGCTCCAGTTCGAGGTCCCCTACGGCCACACGCTGATCGCCAAGTACGCGATGGCCGCGCGCCGCCACATGCTCGAATTCGGCACGACCGTCGCGCAGTTGGCCGAGGTGGCGGTACAGGCCCGCGCCAACGCCGCCCTGAACCCCGAGGCGATGTTCCGCGACCCGATCACGGTCGACGACGTCCTCTCCGGCCCGATGATCGCGGACCCCTTCACCAAACTGCACTGCTGCATACGGTCCGACGGCGGAGCGGCGATCCTGCTGGCGGCCGAGGACTACGTCCGGGACTGCCGTACGGCACCGGTCTGGATACTCGGCACCGGAGAACACGTCTCGCACGCCTCAATGTCCGAATGGCCCGACTTCACGGTCTCCCCGGCGGCGGTCAGCGGCCGACTGGCCTTCGAACGAGCCGGGGTCCGCCCCGAGGAGATCGACTTCGCGGAGATCTACGACGCGTTCACCTATATGACGCTGGTGACGCTGGAGGATCTGGGCTTCTGTGCGAAGGGTGAAGGGGGCGCCTTCGTGGAGAAAGGACGCTTGCGGGTGGAGGGCGGCGAACTCCCCGTGAACACGGACGGCGGCGGCCTGTCGGCCCAACATCCGGGTATGCGGGGGCTGTTCTTGCTGGTGGAGGCGGTCAGGCAACTGCGAGGAGAGGCAGGTGCACGGCAAGTCACTGTTGAGCGGGGGGAGTTGCCTCGCCTCGGAGTGGCCTCTGGGACGGGGGGATGGTTCTGCTCTTCGGGGACGGTGGTGTTGGGGCGGGGGTGACGGTGTTGGTCGCGAGGCCTCTGGATGGTGGACGTTGGGCCACTCGCTTCTTTGTCAGTGTCGGGCTTCCACGGACCGAGT
>NZ_JBSFKO010000067.1:0-32524 GCF_053598575.1 Streptomyces sp. NPDC001100 | reverse complement strand
GGAGTCCGATTCCTCCCCGGCCTGAAGGCCGGGACATCCTCGGAGGTTCCAGGTGTACGCGGGCGCTTTGGCCGAAGGCAGAGCCGAGCAGCTGCTCGACGCCATCACGAACAGCCTCGGCGACCAGGGGCGCCACGCCTTCGCCGACACATACAGCAACCGGTACGTGGAAGTGCCGCACCGCCGAGTCATCCTCTAGGCGACCGAGGAAGCGAGCGCCCAAAGGTCGATCGAGGCGGCCAAGCGTGCTCACCCCGCCATCGACGCCTCCCGAATCAAGATCGTTCACGCCGTGTACTCCAAGAAGCAGCTGGGCGCGGCCATCGACAAGATCATGCAGGCTTCGGCAGTGCGCCATGCGGCAGACCTGACCGTCTACAGCGCGGCACCGGCGTCGGACAGTTCAGGCATTCTGGTCACGGCCAGGAAGAGTGCCACAGCCGCGGAAGGGGCGGATGGCGGCCCGTACTCCCGGACTTGTTGATTCAGATCGCGAGCGGCTGGTGGGGCGGCGGGTACTGGCCTTGGTGGTGTGCGGTTGCTGACCTGTGGCTTCAGCGGTCGGAACCTTCAGGCTTCTCCTCGGTCTGGGGCGCAGCTGTCGGCTCCGGTGAGGCGGGAGAGGTGTAGTAGACCGAGGCTCCCTGCTTGGTGCGCTGGGCCTTGCTCTTGGCCACGAGTCCTTCGAGAGTGACGCGGACGACCTTGGTCTTGATGTCGCGCTCGGGGTGGGCCTGACCGAGTGCGGTGGAGATTTCCGCGGCGGAGCGTGGCTCGTTCTGCTCGGTGAGGTGGCGGCGGATGAGTTCCACCAGGGTGGGCCGGGCCGCTGTCGTACTGGCCTTGGGCGTGGCGGGCTTCTTGGCCGTCGTGTCCCGCACGGCGGTGGTCTTCCGTGCCCGGCGCTTGCCGGGGAGTGCGGCCTCGGTCTTCTGCTGGGGAGAGAGCGCTGCGGCGCTCTCGGCCGTGGCCGACGGCTCATCCGGTTCATGCGTGACGCCGAGTGCCTGCTGGATGTTGACCAGCACGCTGTGGTCCTGTTGCAGGGCGGTCAGCTGCTGTTGCAGGGCGGCGATTTCGGCGCCGATACGTTCCTGTTCCTTGAGGTTGCTTTCGAGGTCTCCGGCCACCTGGGCGATGTACTGGGATGTCAGTCCCGTGGCGACAGTCGTGTTCTCGGGCATGATGTTGGCCTTTCCTCGGTGTGCGGTGGTGATCCATGCGAGCGGTCTCGAACCGGGCAGTGCTCCCTGTGTGCTGTACCGGCGGTGCGGAGGCTGTATCTGCCACGAAATGCCTTGGTGTAGAGATACTACGGACAGGCGGAACCAGTTGTTCCTCTCGAGTGGCGTCCGCTGTCCGGCGCGGACCTCAGGGCCACGCAGTCGGATCCCTTTGGGGTCCGGTTACGGGGAGGGTTCGTGTGCAGGGGCCGGGGCAGTTGCCAGCCTGCCTCGGCGGTCTCCCGGGTGTGGTGCCAGGCTCGCAGGGTGCCTGTTGTCACCAGCCGGTCGAGGAGTTCTCCGGTCTGCTGCGGGGGGTGCCCGCACATGCGGGCGAGGGTGTCCAGCTCAGTGCTGTGCTCACTGCCGAGGGAGATGCGTGCGGCCAGAGCCCTCCGATCCTCCGAGATGGGGCGCGAGGACGGGCGCACGATCATTCGCTACCCACCGGTGGACCTGCGGCCGAATGAGACAGCCAGTCTTGACTCGGTCGCGTTCCTCACCGCCCGGGAAGAACGGGAGGGTTCGACCAGCAGGTGCCTGCCCCCGAACTGGGTCCGCTGGCTGAACACCGTGACGTGGACCACCGCGCCGACGTTCGTCGTCGGCGATCGGGACGAAGCCGCGGCCCTGAGTGCTGAGCGGACCCTGGGCGAGGTGGAGAAGGTGATCGCACTGCGCAATGGTTCCTTCCAAGGCGTCACCGGCAAGTATCAGACCGGGCGGGTTCTAGACGTTGTGGAACGGCTCCGGCTGCTGTCGACCAGATGGAGGGCCGGGCCGGTGCCGGACGGAAAATCCTGCCCGGATGTCAGTGGTGGTGGCGACACTTGATCCATCACGCTTGAGCGTGCTGTTTCGGCACCGCTACTGCTGGTTCCTTCCGGATCGGCGAGCAACCCGATGGTGCTGGACCGGCGGATGCTGCTGCCGGTCCTGGACACCAACGCGCTGTTGACACATGCCTGCTGGCTGGTCCAGGACGGGTACCAGCACGACAAGGTGACAGCGCTGGCCGGTACCGGTCGTGCGACGCCGTACATCGCGGCACACGTTCCCGGCGAGATCGAGGAGCACCTGCCCCGGCCGGCAGCTGACTACCAGGTGGCAGAATGCGACGTACGCCGCCTCCTCGGGGCACAGATCCTCCCTGCCCTGTGCGTGGTCGATCTGGAGATTCGCGATCACCTGTCCCCGCAGACCCGGCACATCCTGCACGTCGATCCGGAGTTGCCGAAGAAGTACCAGGGCGAACCGGACGACGCACCCACCATGGCACTCGCGGAGTTCCTGGGGCCGTGTGTCATCGTCACCGAGGACAGCGTCTTCTGCCGCTTCGGGTTCGCCGTCGTCGAGTGGATCCCCGTCGTCCAGAGCGTGATGCGCATGGCCGGCCTGGAGGCCACCGCCGCGAACGCGCTGGTGGTTCTCGACTGGGCCCTGCGGCTGTTCGGCGCGGGTGTTCACCGCCTGACGGTCCTCGCGCGACGCAACCCGCTGGCCGCGATGATCGTGGTGGGCGGGCTGCTGTGGTGGTGCTGAACGAACGGCTGGCTGGCCCGGGAAAACTGGCGGCGGAGCCTGTCACGGCTGAGGGACGTGGTGAAGCCGCTGCTGGAGTTGGCCGAAGCCGGGATGACCGAGCATCAGACGCTCAGCGACTCGTTTGTGGTGGCGTTGAGCTGATCGACGCTCTGCTTCGCGTTCAACCGGGGCGCAACGACCGCCACCGGGATGGCGTCCGGTTCGGGCGAGTGGAACGCCCCGACGTAGGGCAGGATGAACGCCAGTTGCCGCAGGAGCACCCCGAGCACGAGCAGGACGGTTCTGGGCAGGATCGCGTCCTTGAGGTCGCTCTTCCAGTTGGGTGCGGGAGGGCGGGGGCAGGGCTGTTCAGGGTTGCTCCGCAGGGTGTGGGCGCAGGGGCTCCGCTCGCCCCGGCAAGAACGCGGACAACCGCGCGTGGGAAACGTTAAGACCGTGTCCTGCGTGGTGAGGCGGACGAGGCGTTTGTAGCAGCAGAGGGCGGCGGCGAGACCGAGGAAGGCCAGGTGGTTGCGGGGATGTCGTTCGTAGCGGGGGGTGAGTCTGCGGTAGCCGGACAGCCACGACATCGGCCCCTGCGGGTCAGGGTCAGGTGACCAGGCCGTGGCGGTAGGCGTAGACAACCGCCTGGACCCGGTCGCGAAGACCGAGTTTGGTGAGGATGCGTGACACGAAGGTCTTGACGGTCTCCTGGCTGATCACCAGGGTTCCGGCGATCTCGCTGTTGGACAGGCCGTCCGCGATGAGGCGGAGGACCTCCAGTTCGCGGGGGGTCAGTGGGATGTCGTGCGGGGTGCCTGCGGCCGGGCGGATCCGGGTGGCGTATTTGCCGACCAGCCTGCGCGTCACCTCGGGGGCCAGCAGCGCCGCGCCCGTGGCCACGGTCCGGATACCGTGCAGGAGTTGGGCCGGTGGCGCGTCCTTGAGAAGGAAGCCGCTGGCCCCCGCGCGCAGCGCCTCGTAGACGTACTCGTCCAGGTTGAACGTCGTGACCACGAGTACCTTGACGGGTTGCGCGACCCTGGCGCCGGCCAGCAGCCGGGTGGCCTCGATGCCGTCGAGCACCGGCATGCGTATGTCCATCACCACGACGTCCGGGTGCAGTCGGCCGGCGAGGTCGACTGCGGCCCGCCCGTCGCCGCACTCGCCCGCCACCTCAAGGTCGGACTGGGCGTCGATGATGGTCACCAGTCCGGTGCGGATCAGTATCTGGTCGTCGCAGACCAGGACCCGGATCGGCGATGTCGGCGCGGTCCGGGCCGAGTTCACCTCGGAGGTCACGACGGCCTCCCCGCGGGTATGCGTGCGCGGACGACGAAGCCGCCGTCCGGCTGCGACCGTGCGCTGAAGTCGCCGCCGAGGACGTCGACCCGTTCGCGCAGGCCGGCGAGGCCCCGCCCGCTGCCGCCGGGGGACGCGGCCCGCGACCCGGAACCCGCTGTGCTGACCGCCACGGTGATCTCCTTCGCGCCGTGCTGCACCTTGACCGAAGTGCGGCTGCCGTGGGCGTACTTGAGGGCGTTGGTCAAGGCTTCCTGTACGACCCGGTAGGCCACGAGATCGGCGCTGCCGGTCGACTCGGACGGCGTGCCCTCCTCGGTGAACTCCACCGGCTGTCCGGCCTTGCGGGTCTGCTCGACGAGCGTGAGCAGCCTGCCGACGGTCGGTGTCCTGACCTCGCCGTCGGCCTCGGTGCCGTGGTCCGGGTTGAGCAGGTCGAGCAGGTGCCGCAGGTCGGTGATGGCCCGTCGGCCGGTGTCGGCGACGGCGGTCAGGGACTGGTCGAGACGGTCGGGCGAGGCGGCCAGATAGCGGGCCGCCTCGGCCTGCACAACCATTGCCGTCACATGGTGGGTCACCACGTCGTGCAACTCCCGGGCGATACGGGTTCGTTCGGCGGCGCGGGTGTCCTCGGCGATCCGGCGGCGCCGCTCGGCCTCCGCGATGCCGGCGGAGCGCAGCCACGCCCCGGCGCCCCAGGCGAGTGTCAGGACCAGGTAGAACGTCACGAACTCGCTGGGCGGCTCGCCCGAACCGAGCCGGGAGAGCGCGATCGCCAGCAGGACGTACGCCACCGAGAGCAGCAGCGCGGTGGCGCGCCGTCGCCGTTGCAGATGCAGTCCCGTGGACACCAGCGCGACCAACAGGCCAGTGCCCGCTACCAGGTGGTAGCCGCGCAGCTGGTCGGTGGCGAAGGCGAGCGACACCAGGACGAGGCAGCCGGCCGGCCACCGTCGGCGCACGGCGAGCGGGAGGCACTCCAGGACGAGGACCGCGACGGCCCCCGCGTCGAAGGCGCGGTCCGGCACGCCGCCGAGCCGCGTGCCGTGACGCTGCCAGACCGGCATGAGTGACACGGCGAGGAGAAGCAGCCCGAGCGGGAGATCCCGGACCGTGACGTCGAGCCGTCGTCGGCTGTCCTGGAGCCGCCGAAGAGCGATCACTGGGAAACTGTAGCGGTCGAGTCGGCGCGGGCGCCCCGTCCGCGGCGCGGCACCAGATGGTTGCGGCGGCGCGCCAGCCACAGGAACGCGATCATCGCCAGCAGCCCGAACAGCACCGCGTACACGCTTCCCTCCGGGCCGAAGTCGCCGCCGGTGATCAGCTTCGGCCCCGACAGCGTGGCGTCCAGCAGCCCCTGTTTCGTGTCGTTGCCCGAGACCTCGGTGCTGAAGATGCCGGACTCGGCGAAGTTCCAGCCGAAGTGCAGGCCGATCGGTACCCACAGGGTGCGGGTGGCCGCGTACGCCGCGGCCAGCATGCCGCCGGCCTCGATCGCGATGGCGACGGCACCCCACAGGCTGGCGTGCGGGTTGGACAGGTGCGACAAACCGAACAGCACGCCGGTGAGGGTGAGTGCGATCCACGTGCCGAGACGTTCCTCCACGATCCGGAACAGGACGCCCCGGAACAGCAGCTCCTCCGTCACGGCAGCGGCTGCCATGAAACCGATCAGCCCCACCGCGCCTGACACCGAGCCCAGGCCGTGGACCTCGTAGTGCCCTAGCCAGGCGAGGTTCGCCACGACGGCCCCGAACAACGCCACACCGATCAGGGCGCCTCGGCCTGTCGCTGCCGCGGCTCCTTCCCGCGCCAACTCCGTTGCCGGGCGGCGCTCGGTCCGCCGCACCACCCACCCGTAGACGAGCACCGCGACCGCAGCTGTCACCGCTCCCAGCAGCAGCGTGGGCACCGCGTTCCCCTGCACCGCGGCAACGGCCTGGCTGCCGATGAAAGCGACTGCCGCAACGGCCGCGAACTGCCAAACCAGCCTCATGGAAGACCTCTTCGTCGGATCCGCGGCAAGAGCGCCGCGACTGGTCTGAACGCTAGGGATTCGGCGCCCCGAGATCGTCACCGCACAGGGGACACCTGCGTGTAGCTCGTAAGGGGGACGGCCCCAGAGGTCTCGGTGCGGTGAGCGAGGAACCTCTGGCACCGGATCGCCGCGGCCACGCGCTGGAATCCCACCCCTCACCTGGGGAAGGGTGCTGGCCCTCCGAACACGGGAGTCCCTTCCGCCTGGGGTCGGACGGCGTCGGCGACGGTATCGGGATTCAGGAGCCGCACTCCGTCGGTGTCCACGACTCAGCGCGAAGCCCTCGGTAAGCGACGAAACGGTCCAATCTTGTGGATATGGGCAGGGGTGCAGTGCGTGACCACTCTGGTGGTCAACTCCGAAGCCGCGTAGTGCCGTCGGCGGGGAGGCCACGATGAAGGACTGCGGCGGAGTCGTGGCGATGCTGCCGGAGCAAGAGCTTGGCACCTCCCTCGTTTGAGGCGGTGCGAGGAGTCGAGGTATTCCTCGACGAACTGCGGCAGGCGCGGATGAACTCGATTCCGTCGGTCGAGTGTAGTGACTCAAGGCGCCGTATCGGTTCAGACCGGGGCGGGGCCATCGTGCACTCCTCGTGGTTGAACCGGGCGTTCACCAGGGAGAGTTACGCGATGGCCCGCCTCCTGCTGAGGGAGCGGTCCTCACCCGTGGAAGTGCGCCCCGGGCAGACGCCCGCGCACTCCCAGCCGTTGATCCCGTACACCACGACAAGGGACACCATCGCGCTGGCCGGTACGACCATCCGTACCGTCCCCGGGGCACGCCCCGGAGGGCGATCACAGGGGTGATCCGACCCGCTGGGACGATGCCTTCGGCAGGTCCGTCCGGCTCTCCTCTCCTCGCTTTGCCCGAGCGCGTGCAGCGCACTGTCGTCACCACCGACGATCCCTTGGGCCGCATTCGGCCCGGCGATCCTCGTGCCGCAGAGGAACTGTCGGGGCGTTCGGAAGCCAGTTCGCGGCCCATGCCCGCTCGTGGAGCATTACGGGGGGCGTGCGTGCACGGATCGATCGCTCCGGGCAGGGGTGCGCCGGGCTGCGCAGATGACGCCTGAGCGGCGATCGTCTCCGTAGCCCGGCCTGGCGAGGACCCCTGGAGATCAGGCGGTTACGAGTGTCAGGCGGTAGGTGCTGAGGATTTCGTTGACCGGCTGGAACCATGTCTGGCCGCCGCTGGTGCAGTTGCCCCAGCCCCCGGAGGTCACGCCCTGGGCCTGGTCACCTGTGATGAACGAACCGCCGGAGTCACCGGGCTCGGCGCAGACGCTGGTGCCGGTCAGCTCGTAGACCGAACCCTGGCTGTAGTTGACGGTCTCGTTCTGTGTGAGCACCGTGCCGCAGTGCCAGTGCGTCGTCGACCCGGAGCGGCAGACGGACGAGCCGACAGGCGCCACAGCCGAGCCGCGGACCAGGACATCGCTGACGGTGCCCCAGCCCAGTACGACCGGGACGGTCCACCAGCCGTTGCCGATCTGGATGTACGAATAGTCGTTGCCCGGGAAGGACGAACCGGCGAAGGTGCCCATCGCCGAACCGTCCCAGCCGGCCACCGAGCTGCCGGGCGTTCCGCAGTGTCCGGCGCTGACGAAGCCGCCGACCACCGAGAACCCTATGGAGCAGCGGGTGTTGCCGTTGATGTAGTACGGGTCGCCGCCGACAGTGCCCGCGGCGAAGGTCTGCGGCTTCTGCGCCGTGGCGACGCTGTTGATGGTGAGCAGTCCGGTCTTGCGCGCGAGGGACAGGAACTTCGTTACGGCCGCGCTGTGTTCGGCTCCTTCGCTGACCTCCGCCACGACCTTGCTGGTGCGGGGGTCGACGTGCCAGCTGCGGACGGCCGTGGGGGCACCGTCCGTCCTGGCAACGTTGTCGAGTGCCGTTTTCGTGGCGTCGAGGGTGTGTGCGCTGTGTGCGACCCGTACGACGGTGGCACCGGTGGACCGTACCGAATCGGCCGCGGTGCCGACGGTGTCGGTGAGTCCGACGACGAGGGTGCCGTGCGCCGCGTCGTACCAGGAGCCGCCGAAGGTCTGCCCCGCCGCCCGTTCGGCCCGAGGGGCGAGCTTGGTGGCGGCTGCTTCCTGCGTCAGCCGGGTCCGGGCTTGCTTCGCGGTGAGTCCGAGGTCCCGCTGGAGGGCGGTGGCCAGACCGGGGGAGAGGGCCCGGGCGGAGGTCGGCTGCGACGGCGACGCGGCGGCGGGCGACAGCCCCAGGGCTCCGGTGCCCAGGGCGAGCAGGACGGACAGGCCCAGGCAGAGTTTCGTCGGGCTTCTCATGGAACGCTCCTTCATTTCCGTGTGGGGCGGGAAAGGTGTGGATCTGTGAGGCGCCGGTCTCCGGTGTGGTGTGCTCATGTCAGTTGTGGGGGTGGGTCAGACGAGCCGCCAGAGGTGGTCGGAGGTGCCGTTGTCGTTCCACTGCGTCACCTGGGCGCCGTTGGCCTGGGACGCGCCGTCGACGGCCATGAGCCTGCCGCTGTGCACGTTGACGATCTTCATCCAGCCGTCGCCGTTGTCGACGAACCGCCAGAGGTGGTCCTGGGTGCCGTTGTCGTTGTACTGCTGGACGTGGGCCCCGTCGGCGGTGCTCTGGTCGTGGACGGCCAGCAGCTTGCCGCTGTTGCGGTTGTAGATCTTGACGGTGCCGTCGCCGTTGTCCACCACGGTCCACTGGTGGTCGGCGGTGCCGTTGTCCTCGTACTGGGTGACCTCGGCGCTGTCAGCCAGGGACATGCCGCTGACGGCGAGCAGCTTGCCGGAGTTCTTGTTCTGGATACGTTTCCAGGAGACGGAGTCGGCCGCCGGGGCGTTCATCAGGGCGAGGACACCACCGATGACGGGGCGGTCGGCGAAGCCCCGCTGGGCGCCGGTGGCGACGACGTACCAGTCGGTGAACGGCACCCGCGACGGTGTGCTGTTGGCGAAGCCGTAGACCCCGTTGATCAGCATGTCGCGGGTGTCGGCGTGGTCGGCCAGCCAGGCCGCGGTCCACACCTCCCAGTCGGTCTTGGTGTAGTCGTTGCGCGGGTCCAGCAGCACGCCGTAGGTGCCCGCCCTGGACAGGTACCAGGCGGCCTCCTGTGCGGCCACTCCGGTGGGTACCAGGTCCACGCCCAGCAGGCGGTCGGCGTAGCCGTTGTACTTCAGGCTCCAGGTGCCGTCCCGGTCGTAGGCGAGCTTCAGGTGAGTGCCCGAGGAGTCCTGGGCGAGGGTGACCCACCGGCTGATGTAGCCCCGGGCGAGGGCCTCGTAGTGCGAGGCGTCGGGGGAGTTGGAGGCCGCCTTGGCCACCACGCTCATCGCGCCGACGCCGATGATGCCCTTGAGCGCGAGGTTGGCGCTGTGCGCGATCCAGCCGGTGAAGTCGTCGGTCTGGTTCTGGTTCTCCGGATCGAGCGTGTTCGCCACCAGGTACTCGGCCCACTTGCGGAGGATCGCGTAGTGCGCGGTCGCGAAGGAGGCCGCGTCGGCCGCCGGAAGGCGCTGGGCCACGGCCGCCGCCATGATCAGCATGTTGGCGGACTCCTCGATCGGCATGGCCTCCTCGTTGCCGTCCAGGTGCCCTGTCGCGTTCGGGTAGCTGGAGCCGAGGTCGTGCTCGGCGTACGGCTTCGGCCAGCCTGCCTTCTCCGCGTAGTCGAAGTGCGGTTCGAGCAGCAGTCGCAGATACGCGGGCGAGAGGTGCAGGTACGCGGGGGACGCCGGGTAGAGGACGTCGACGGTGGAGAAGTTGCCGTTGGAGGAGATCTCCTTGAGCATCGCCCACGGCGCACCGTTGCGGTCGACGAGTTCCGTCCCGGCCACGGCCTGACGCACGGCCAGGGCGCAGACGGCGGCGTAGCGTTGGCCGGTGTCACCGCCGCCCGCTGCGCTGACGGCGTCGTCGTGGATGGCCGTGTCGAAGGTGACGGCGGCGGACACGGCGGCGGCGCGGTCGTTGTTGAACCAGTCGAGCATCGCCGTCCACGAGCTCCAGTAGTGCGTCCACCACGGGTTCAGGCTGCTGCCGAGATAGCTCACCGCCGGGGTACGCACATGGCCGACGACGAGTTGGAACGCCGCCGACGGGGCGGACGCGGTGACGGTGCCCAGGTTCTGGTTGAGGCCCAGCACGGGCCAACGGTCGTTGATCGCTCGGGGTTGGGCGGTGTCGGAGGTGCCGGCCAGCGTCCCGTTCGTGGCGGAGGCGGCCCTTACGACGGTGTCCTGGCCGATCTGCCAGGTCAGCCCGCTCACGGTGGGGGCGGCCAGCACCAGCGAACCCCACGACGCCTGGTCGTTCTTCTCGCTCAGCTCCGTCGGGGAGGACGGTCGGCAGGTCAGGGCGGTCATGCTGCCGGTGGCCTGCTTGGCCCAGGCCACCTGGGTGGCGCTGTCGCCGTGCACCCACTCGGCCGACGCGTCGACGTGCACGTCGACGGTGTGGCTCGCCCCGTCATCGCTGGCGGCCTGCACGCTGACGTAGCTCAGCGGCACGGACTGGCGTTGCAGATTGCCGAGGTCCACGGGGGAGAAGAAGGTGACGGTCAGCATGACGCCGCCCCCGGTGAGCGTGAAGATCGACCGAGTGGCCGTGAGCTGCAGCGACGTCTGCGTCATGGTGTCGAGGGCCGGGCCGCCGGGCAGCGCCGGAGCGCCGAGGAACACATAGGGCGTGCCGTCGATCCGGGCGATGCCGGCCAGCGCGGTGATCCGCCCGTTCCAGAAGGTGGGCCAGGTGCCGGCCAGGCTGTCCCCGGCCAGCCAGGTGGTCAGGTACGGGGACCGCACGGCGAGAGGGGTGGCCGGTGGACGCAGCGGGCTGAACGTCGACGCCACGGCGTTGACCGCTGAGGGGGCGGCGTGGGCGGCCGGTCCGTCGACGCCGAGGCTGCCCATGACACCTGCGGCGACCGCCCCTCCCCAGAGAAGCAGGTCACGTCTGGACAGGGGGTGTGGTCCGGGGGCGGCGAGAGGGCGGTTGTCGTCTTCGGTGTGGGGCATCGGGGCTCCTTCGACGGGCAACGAGCGTTCGACATCGTTGTCAGCGCGCCATGCTGACGGTGTGTCACGGCAGAGCATGGTTCGTGCCAACAGCGCCGAGGGCAGACGGCCCGGTGTCTGGGGCGGGCCGCCGCATGCGGGTGCTGTGCCAACTCGCTTTCCCCTGGCGGAAAGCGCGGTACTGAGGGATGACAGCATTCCTCGGGACCGCTGTCCAGCCCTCGCGCAACACCCGCCCCGCGCGGCGGAGTTCAGGACCCGAAGGTTTCCGGCCGGGGGCGGGGGCCGGAACGTGTCAGAGACGCGGGGTCCTCCGGCGGTGGCCCGGCATCGACGGTGCTCATCCGAAAGGGGAGTGCAAATCTAACGGCCCTGGCTGATATTCGGTGGTGAAGGAGAGTCGTGAGGGTCGTTGAAATTTGCGTGAAGGATGTCAACGAGCTTGTGCAGACGGTGTTTTCGGGTCTGTTGCCGCCGGCCATAGACGACGTGGTCGACGAGGGCGAGCGGATCGTGGTGCGCGCGGACGCCGCAGGACATGGCGCCGTGTCCGGTGTGCGGGGTGCCGTCGGGGCGGGTGCACGGCTCTCACCGGCGGACTGTGGCTGATGCGCCGGTCGACGGGCGCCGGGTGGTGGTCCGTGTGCGGGCGCGGCGCCTGGTGTGCCCCATCCGCGGCTGCCGCCACACCTTCCGCGAGCAGGTGCCCGGGCGCGTTGTCGCGTTCTCCCTCGTCCCGGCGACGGACGGTACGTCGGTCGAGGTCCACGTCTACGACGGCACGCGCCCGACCGGGCAGGTCGCCACCGTTGTGTCCTGACCGACCGGGACCGCGTCGCGGCCGTCGAACGTGGGGGCGGCTCTGCGTTCGGCACCCACCCGCCGAGACCGTGCCGCCCTGCGAGGGGTGGTCGCCTTCCGATCCGGCTGGATCGCCGGGTGTGGTCGGGGATGCGCCTTCTCCGGCGCCCTCTGTTGCGCATTCTTCTGCGCGCACCGGATTCCGCAGAGTGCCGTTGTCGCTGGTCATATTCTGTGGTCGGGGTTTCCAGTTGAACTGACATCCCCTCTACGCCACCCACGGCCGCCCAAGACACCAGGAGGAAGGGGAGGCGGGGCGGGAGCGAGGGCGGCGGTCGAGGGGATCGGGGCGCCGGGTTGGTGTTCCGCACGGCTCGCGCCGCGCGGCCCGGCTGTCGCGTGCCCCGGTGACCTCCGGCGACGTCGCCGGATCGGGGCAGGGGGAATGTCCCGTGAATCTGATGCTGTGTCTGCCTCCGGTCGCCTAGGACCGCGACGGACAGGTCGTCGGGGCTTTGCCTGCCGTCCCGTCCGGCTGGATCACCTCCCGCATCGCCGCCCCCCACTTCCAGGACCGGTTGAGATACGGCTTCTAGCTCACGATCCACACCTGGGCCGCCGCCGGATGGGCGTCGTCGCACCCCCATTGCATGAGCTGGCTTCCGGCACTGCTGACCGTGTCGAGGCACAGATTGGTGCCCGCGTGCTTGAACTTCGCGCCGACCACCTGGTTGACGATCGCGGTGGTTTCGACCCACTGTTCCGACGCCAGCCCGTCGCAGATGTATTCGTCGACCGCCTCTCCCGGAACGCTGGTGCCGTTGTTGACTTCGGCGCAGTACCCGCTCTGCTGATTCACCAGGTAGTAGGTGTCCGTCGCACCGGTCGACACGAACGCCCAGTTCTGGGTGCTGGAGCCGTTGCAGTTGACCAGTTGAAGTCTGACGTTGAGTGCTCCGCCGGGCGCGTCGACGCATTGGTTGTAGGCCAGGTTCTTGATCGTGTGATAGCTGCTCGCCGCCGCAGCGGCCCTCACGCGGGCGGCGATGCCCGCCGTAGGGTCTGCGGCCGGTGCGGCGGCACTTGCCTCCGTCGCCAACGTAACCATGCCTGCGCAACTCAGGAACGCCGCTGCCAGGACAGTGATTCTGTTTCGGATCTTCATCGTCGTGACCCCTATGTCTTGTCGACCGGAAACCCGCTGTCGCTTTGTTCGTGGACAGCGTGTTCCGCCGAAAGCGAGCTGTCGCCTTCCGTTCCGCTCAGCGGACCGTCCGTCGCTTCCTGGAGTTCCTTACAAAAGGGCTCTATCTGGTCGGTGGTCGGTGTCGTGTGCGAGGCTGCCTCGGGACGCAGTCGTCGCGTAGTCGCCTGCTGGGCTGCGAAGGGACGTGGGAGACCGTCGCCCGCCGGAGCGGCCCTGCTCGCTGCCACCCGGGGACCGCGACGGCGCTGGAAGTGCTACTCGCCGTCGGCTGACCCGGCGCAGGTGCTCACCACACCGCGGATCGCCGGTGCGGGCAACGCCGGGTTGGCGGCCGCGTGGTGGACCAGCTCCTCGTCGTCGAGGAGGTCCGCCAGCCGGGACGACGGAAGGTTCGGGTGGCGTGCGAACGCGGCCCGGACGGCGGGGTCGGGGTCCCGGGTGAGCCGCTCCACGGCGGCCTGGGGGACCTTGGAGTCGCGGGCGGCCAGCGCCCGGACGGCGGGATCCTCGTCGTCGGCGGCCACCAGCAGTCCGAGCGCGACCGCCGCAGTTGCCAGCCCCAGCAGTCCCACGGCGCCGGCCGGAGTGCCGACCGCCGATTCCACGGCGAACAGCACCAGGGGGCACACGAAACAGCCACCGAAGTAGGCCGCCATCCACAGCCCTGTGCCCCGGCCGCGGTCCTTGTACTCCAGCCGAGACATGGCACTGGTGAGGAGCGCCGGCAACAGCATCCCCGTACCCAGGCAGTTGATCACCGCACCGACCACCAGCAGGGGGACACTGCCGGCGAGGAACATCACGCCGAAGCCGGCCGCGCAGATGGCGAAGACGGTGGGCATCATCAGGTCCGGGGAGCGCTTCAGACGCGCGAACGTGATTGCTCCGGCCACCGTGGCGGCGCTCGCGACCGCAGTGGCCAGACCGATCACACCGGTGTTCTCCACCCCGAGGCCGTCGAGCAGGTACACCATCTCCACAAACGGTGTAGAAGACCATCGCCCCGAAGAAGGAGGCCGGAACGGTCAGCGCCAGCGGAACCAGCGCCCTGGCGCCGGGGATCGACGCGAAGTGGTCCTGCATCTTCGGCAGCACAGGAGCGATCAGTACCGCCCCCGGCACGGGCAGACAGCTGCCCGCCATCAGCGCGGTCACCCTCAGCCGGTGCGCCGGGACCGACACGCTCACAGGCGGCGGGGCGGAGTCTTCGATCGCGGGGGAGGACAAGGGCAGGCAAGCGGGCAAGTGACACCAGGGGACGATGGGTGTGAGCGGGCATGCCCCGCACCGGCGCGGGCGGCGCTCGGCATGCAGCGGAGGGCGTCACGCCGACGCGGGATCGGGGACGTGGCGTGCGGGTGGGACGACTATGTGGTCTACGAGGGCAGCCGCTCACCCTCCGTGCGATCGTTATCCCGGATGTGGCGTATCCGCGCGACGAGACGAATGGGGTGTGGCGGCCTGACTCGGTAGTCGTGGGCGGGCATCAGATGGCGGCGGGGCCGGAAGTGGGGCGGGATACCGCTGAACGCGGACGGGAACCGCTTGGCCCCGCCCACTGAGCGGAAACGCTGCTGCGACATCGGTCTCGTCGGCTACGAGATGGCCGTCCTCGCCGACCGTGCCGGCGCACTCCTCACGCCGCAACTCATCGGTCAACCCCATCCGTCTCCGTTCGCGCGCTGACGTGAGTCGCCACTGCGCTCCGGACGGTGTGAGCACAGGACGCAGAACGTCGGGCGGGCAGGGACCGTGGTCCCTGCCCGCCCGACGCGTCCATGGTTCATGGCTTCCCGATCAGAGGTGCTTCGGTGCGGGCGGCGATGTCCTCGGCGGTGACCCCGGGTGCGGTCTCGACGAGCGTGAGGCCGGCCGGTGTGACGTCCAGTACGCCGAGGTCGGTGATGATCCGGTGGACGCACCGCTCGCCGGTCAGCGGCAGGGTGCACTCCTCGACGATCTTGGGAGTGCCGTCCTTGGCGGTGTGTTCCATCAGGACGATGACGCGGCGGGCGCCGTGGACGAGGTCCATGGCTCCGCCCATGCCCTTGACCATCTTGCCGGGGATCATCCAGTTGGCCAGGTCACCGTCGGCCGACACCTGCATGGCGCCGAGCACGGCGGTGTCGATGTGGCCGCCGCGGATCATCCCGAAGGACAGGGCCGAGTCGAAGAAGGAGGCCCCGGGCAGGACGGTGACGGTCTCCTTGCCGGCGTTGATCATGTCGGGGTCGACCTGGTCCTCGGTCGGGTAGGGGCCGGTGCCGAGGATGCCGTTCTCGGAGTGCAGCACGACCTCCACGCCGACCGGCAGATGGCCGGGAATCAAAGTGGGCAGGCCGATGCCGAGGTTGACGTACGAACCGTCGGTGAGTTCGGCGGCTGCGCGGGCGGCCATCTGGTCGCGGGTCCAGGCCATCAGGGTCGTACCGTCCTCTTCTCGATCTGCTTGTCGGCCGCCTGTTCAGGAGTGAGGGCGACGATCCGCTGGACGAAGACGCCCGGCAGGTGGACCTCGTCGGGGCTCAACTCACCGGGCTCGACCAGCTCTTCGACCTCGGCGACGGTGGTCCGCCCGGCCATCGCGGCGAGGGGGTTGAAGTTGGCGGCGGCGCGGCGGAAGACCAGGTTGCCGTGACGGTCGCCGCGCCAGGCCCGTACGAGGGCGAAGTCGGTGCTGATGCCGTGCTCCAGGACGTGCGGGCGGCCGTGGAAGTCGCGGGTCTCCTTGGGAGGGGAGGCGACGGCGACCGAGCCGTCGGGGGCGTACCGCCAGGGCAGACCGCCCCGCGCCACCTGCGTTCCCACGCCCGCCGGGGTGTAGAAGGCGGGGATGCCCGCGCCGCCCGCGCGCAGCCGTTCGGCGAGGGTGCCCTGCGGCACCAGCTCCACCTCCAGCTCGCCGGACAGGTACTGGCGGGCGAACTCCTTGTTCTCACCGACGTAGGACCCGGTCACCCGGGCGATGCGTCCGGCGGCCAGCAGCACCCCCAGCCCGCGCCCGTCGACGCCGCAGTTGTTCGACACGACTTCGAGGCCGATCGCGCCCTGCTCGTGCAGGGCCCGGATCGTGGCCTCGGGTACACCGCTGAGTCCGAAGCCGCCAACGGCGAGTGACGCACCGTCGGGAATGTCGGCGACCGCCTCGGCCGCGCTCGCGCGGACCTTGTCCATGGGTGGGAGGGCCTTTCTGCTGCTACAGGTGGAGGGCGTCGGAGATCGACTTGACGCCGCCGTGCGCCGTGAGGCCGCCGTCGACCGGGATCTCGGCGCCGTTGATGAAGGACGACTCGTCGGACAGGAGGAAGACCACGAGCGGGGCGACCTCCTCGACCGTGCCGGTGCGGCCGAGTGGTGTCTCGCGGACGTTCGCCTCGCGGAAGGCGGGCGCGGCGGTGGCGGTCATGTCCGTCTCGATGAAGCCGGGATGGATCGTGTTCAGACGGATGCCGCGGGGCCCCAGCTCCATGGCGGCGGTCTTCGACAGGCCGCGCAGCGCCCACTTGCTGGCCGTGTAGGCGACCGGGTAGTGGCCGGTGAGCGCGGCGGACGAGCCGACGTTCACGATCGAGGAGCCGGGCGGCATCAGCGGCGCCAGGTGCTGGATGCCCAGCAGCGGGCCGGTGACGTTGACCGCGTGGACCCGGGCCATGTCCTCGGGGCGTACGTCGTCGATCCGGGCCCGCCAGGTGATGCCCGCGTTGTTGACCAGGCCGTGCACCTGCCCATACGCCTCACGCAGGTCGGCGGCGAGTTCCGCCCAGTCCTTCTCGCTCGTGACGTCGAGACGGCGGCAGCCGGGTGCCTGCGTGACGTCGGTGGCGATCACCCGGGCGCCCTCGCGGGTCAGCGCCTTGGCCTCCGCGGCGCCCTGGCCACCGGCCGCGCCCGTGACCACGACGACCCTGCCGAGGAGCCGTTTGGGAGGGAGATCGGTCACGGCCGCTCCCTCGTGCGGCGACGGGCGACGGGAACGGTCATGGGGTCCGGGCCGGCCACCACGGTGTTGGAGACGGAACCGATGCCCTCGACGGTGAGGGTGACCGTGTCGCCGGGCTTCAGGGGAGGCGGGGACTGCTCACCCCGAACACCCCACAGCTCGGCGAGGCAGCCGCCGTTGCCGCAGGTCCCGGAACCGAGGACGTCGCCGGGGCGGACGACGGTGCCCCGTGAGGCGTAGGCGACCATCTCCTCGAAAGTCCAGCTCATGTTGGACAGCAGATCCTTGCCCACGACCTCGCCGTTGATCTCGGCGGTGAGCGCGAGGCGCAGGAACCCGTCCGCGTCGCGGTACTTCCCCAGCTCGTCGGCGGTGACCAGGTAAGGACCCAGCGTGGTGGCGGTGTCCTTGCCCTTGCAGGGGCCGAGGCCGACCTTCATCTCGGCGGACTGCAGGTCCCGGGCCGACCAGTCGTTGAGGACGGTGTAGCCGACGATGTGGTCGCGGGCCTGCTCGGGGGTGAGGTCGCGGCCCTCCTTGCCGATCACGGCGGCGACCTCCAGCTCGAAGTCCAGCACGCTCGAACCCGGCGGCACGGGGACGTCGTCGCCCGGGCCGTACACCGCATAGGGGTTGCCGAAGTAGAACGTCGGGGCCGCGTACCACCGCTCCGGTACCCCGGCAGCCCCGTCCACGGACCGCCGTACGCCCTCGACGTGTTCCTCGAAGGTGACGAAGTCACGCACGGTGGGCGGCTGGAGCGGTGCCAGCAGGCGCACCTCGGAGACGTGGGGGCCGGCCGGTACGTCGAGGGTTGCGGAGCCCGCGTCGAGCAGTTCGGGCAGACCGCCGCCCTCGACGAGCAGGCCGGTCAGTGAGCTGACGCCGGGCAGGGGGTGGAGCGTGCCGTCCTCTGCGACGACGGCCACCTGGCGTCGGTTGCGGTACTCGTACGTGGCGAAACGCATGGCGGTTTCCTGTCGGCTGTCGGCGTGAGGGGTGGGCACGAAGGCCGGGGGCGCGGCAGGGGAGTCAGGGCAGTGACAGGGTCACCGCGCCCCCGGGGACTCAGGGCTTCGCCGATCAGACCGGCGGGGCGACGAAGACGCCGCGGTCGACGTCGTTGAAGGACTCCTTGGTGACCAGTTCGTTCATGGCGTTGGCGGTGCCCCACTGGTCGGTGACCTCGGGCTGGGAGAAGTCGTAGACGTGGGGGTGCCAGGTGTCCTCGTCCAGTTCCTCCAACTCCGTCGTGTACTCGACGGTGTTGCCGTGCGGGTCGAGGAAGTAGGTGAAGGTGTTGTCGCCCGCCATGTGTCGTCCCGGCCCCCAGATCTTGCGGGCGCCGGAACGGATGACACGGCCGGAGCCGCGCATGTACTCGTCGATCCCGCGCATCTCGAAGGAGATGTGGTGCAGGGAGGTGTGCGGGCCCTTGGCGATGGCCATCGAGTGGTGCTGGTTGCTGATCCGCATGAAGTGCATGACGTCGCCGATGTGCGGATGGCCGAGCGTGTCGGACAGCCGGAATCCGAGGTGCTCCTCGTACCACGCCTTGGTCTTGTCCAGATCCGGCGAGTTGAGGACGACGTGCGACAGCTTGACCGGGATCGACTCCTTCTCCTCGATCTTGCGGTGCTGCCGCACCTCGACGTCGGCGGAGACCTCGATGGTGCGCCCGTCCACGTCGAAGAACCGGAAGCCGTACCCGCCCCCAGGGGTGTCCACCTTGCCCGGCTGGGTGACCAGCTCAACACCCCCGGCGAGGAGTTGCTCGGCGAGCGTGTCCACGTCGGCCGGGCTCGCGGCACCGTAGGAGACGAGGTCGAGGCGCTTCTCGTCGGCCTTGCGCAGCCGGACGACATACTGCTCGGGGGAGCCCTCGGCGGCGAGGAAGGAGATGCCGGAGTCCTCGGCGACCTTGGTCAGGCCCCAGACGCCTGCGTAGAAGTCGAGTTGCTTGTCGTAGTCCGGCACGGCGAGGTCGACGTGGCGGAGATGGGTGAGCAGGCGGTTACTCATGGGGGTCCTCCTCAGGCGAGGTTGAGCAGCGCGGCGGCGTTTTCGCCGCGGACGGAGTGGAAGTCGGTGTCGGACAGGTCCGCGGCGCGCAGCGCGCCGAGCGGGTCGTCGGTACCCATGTCGAAGGGGAAGTCGGAGCCGAGCAGGACCCGTTCCTGGCCGACCGCTCGCAGCAGCTCCCGCAGGACGTGGGGGTCATGGACGAGGGAGTCGAAGTACAGCTGCTTCAGATAGCTGCTCGGTTCCCGCTCACAGCCACGGGCGTCGGGGCGGGCCCGCCAGGCGTGGTCGGAGCGGCCGATGTGGGTGGGCAGGTAGCCGCCGCCGTGCGCCGCGATCACCTTCAGACCCGGATGGCGGTCCAGGACCCCGGAGAAGATCAGATGGGAGAGGGCGACGGCGTTCTCGGTGGGCTGGCCGACGGTGTTGGACAGGTACCACCGGTCCAGGCGCTCGTCGAGCGTGCAGCCGAAGGGGTGCAGGAAGAGGAGGGCTCCCGTCTCCTCGGCCCGCGACCAGAAGGGCTCGTACGCCGGATCCGACAGTTCGTGGCCGGGTGCGTGCGAGGAGATCTCCACGCCCCTCAGCCCCTGGTCCAGGGCGTGGTCGAGGAGGCCGACCGCGAGGTCGGGATGTTGGAGCGGGACCAGGCCCAGGCCGTGCAGGCGGTCGGGTGCCTTCGCACAGTGTGCGGCGGTGCCCTCGTTCGCCAACCGGCAGACCGTCGAGGCCAGTTGGGGCTCGGCCCAGTAGTGGTAGTGCGAGGGGGACGGGCTGACCAGCTGGATGTCCACGCCCTGCGCGTCCATGGCCGCCAGGCGGACAGCGGAGTCCGTCAGCTTCGGCACGCGCGCGCCGACCATCGGGCCGTTCACGGCCAGAGCCGCCGGTCCGTTGCGTCGGGCGTCGAGGGCGCGGGCCTCGGCGAGACCGGGATGACCGGCGACGGCCTCCTCGACCTCCGGGAGCAGGAGGTGGGCGTGGACGTCGATCGTCGGCGCGGAGGATGCTGTGGCGGTCACGGGCGCTCCTTGAGAAGGTTCATGGTGCGGCCGATCAGCCCGGGCATGTCGGCATCGCGCACGCCGTCCAGCTGCCACTGGCCGATCTGCACGGACGCCTCGACGACGGTGCGCACCCGGGGGATGCGGCGGTCGTGGTAGGCCCGGAGCAGCTCGTCGTCCCAGTCTCGTCCGCTGGTGAGCAGCTCGGCGAGGACGAGGGCGTCCTCCAGGGACATGGCCGCGCCCTGGGCCATGGTGGGCGGACAGCAGTGGGCGGCGTCGCCGATCAGCACGACCCGGCCCCGGTGCCAGGAGTCCTCGACCAGCAGGCGGTCGAACCAGGTGTAATTGACCTTCGTCGGGTCGGTGATGTGCTTGGTGATCTCGGGCCAGACTCCGCCGTAGCCCTGTGCCAGGTGGCGCATCTCGTCGGCGTAGGTGGCCGGGTTGATCGAGGTGCGGTCGCGGCACCCTTCGACGAGGTAGGCGTAGATGGTGTTCTCGCTGGTGGGGCAGTAGCCGGCGATGTAGGCGGGGCCGCCGTAGGCGAGGTCGGTGCGCGTCACGCTCTCGGGCCGTGGGGCGGCGATGCGCCAGATGGCCATGCCGGTCGGCTCGGGTTTGTCGGTGATACCGATCGCGGCGCGGGTGGCTGAGTGGAGACCGTCGGCGGCGATCACCAGGTCGTATCTGCCCTCGCTGCCGTCGCTGAAGCGTACCGAGACGCCGTCGGCGTCCTGCTCCAGTGCTTCGGCGGTGGTGCCGAGACGAACGTCGGCGCCGGAGGCGCGGACCGTGTCGATGAGGATCTGCTGGAGTTGGGGGCGCTGCATGCCGAGGGTGGCGGGCAGGTCCTCCCCGCCGGTCTGGATGTCCTCGGCGACGAACAGGACGGTGCCGTCGGGGGCGGTCACGCCCAGCGAGCCGAAGGCGTATCCGGAGGCTTCCACCTGTTCCCACACGCCGAGTTCGCGCAGGACCCGCAGGGCGTTGCCCTGGAGGGTGATGCCGGAGCCGGTGCTGGCGTTCCAGTCCGGCTTGGCCTCGATCAGGTCGACAGCGATGCCGGCGCGGCGTAGCAGGATGGTGACGGCGTTGCCTGAGGCGCCCCCGCCGATGACCAGGACGGTGGGTGTGCCCCCGGCTGGAGGCTGGGGGAGAGTGCGGCTGTCAGCCATGTCGGGGATTCCTCCGGGGTTGGGCCGCGCGACTTCGGGCGGCGGGGGCTGCGGCTCGCCCGTTGGGAGCACGGGCCAGAGGTGGGGACGGGGGTGCGGGGCCGGATGCGCCGCTGCTGTCCGGGAAACGGCGCATCCGGCAGTGGTGCGGGTTACTTGACGGCGATCGGGTTGACCGGGGAGCCCACGGCGCCGGTGATGGGGAGGGGAGCGGCGGTGAGCCAGAACTCGTACACGCCATCGGCGGCGCAGTCGGCGGCGAGTGCGTCGAGGTCCCACATCTCGCCGATCAGCAGGCCCATGTTGGGGATGACGACCTGGTGCAGCGGCTGGAAGGCGTCGTCGAATTCGTTGGGACGGACCTCGAAGCCCCAGGTGTCGGTGGCGATGGCGGCGATCTCGCTGCCGTGCAACCAGCCGGCGGTGGTGAACGACAGGCCGGGCGCGGGGCCGCCCGCGTAGTCGCCCCAGCCGTTGCGCCTTGCGCGGGCGAGGTGTCCGGTGCGGACGAGCACGACGTCGCCGCGGCCGACGGTCACCCTGTGGGCCTCGGCGGCCCGGGTGAGGTGCTCCTCGGTGATGGCGAACCCGTCGGGCAGCTCGCCGTCCGTGCCGACGACCTGGCCGACGTCGAGGAGCACGCCGCGTCCGGCGACGTGCGGCGCCATGTGCTCGATGCCGGTGACGAGGTCGCCTTCGGAGGTGACCACCTTGTCGGCGCGCCGCCCGTTCCAGGCGAATCCGTGGTCGAAGATGTGGCCGAGTCCGTCCCACTGGGTCGAGCACTGCAACGGCATGGCGATCACGTCGTCGGCGCCGCCGATGCCGTGCGGGAAACCCTGGTTGCCCAGCGCCGCGTCGGTGCCCGTGTCGAGCATGGTGTGCACCGGGTTGGTCCGCCGGCGCCAGCCCTTCTGCGGGCCGTTCATGTCGAACCGCTGCGACAACGAGAAGCTGACGCCGCGGCGCACGAGCGCCGCGCCCTCGCGGCGCTTGGCCTCGTCGAGGAAGTTCAGCGTGCCGAGCACGTCGTCCTCACCCCAACGCCCCCAGTTGGAGTACGCCTTGGCGGCCTGGGCGATCGCGCCCTCCGGGTCGCGGCGGTCCAGGCTCATGTCGTTCCCTCCGCGACACAGCGGGTGCGCTGCACGCCCAGACCGGTGATGGTCCCCTCCATGACGTCGCCGTCGCGCAGCAGGCGTCCCCAGTGCATCCCGTTGCCGGCCGGGCTGCCGGTCAACACCAGGTCACCGGGTAGGAGTTGAGCTGTCTGCGAGGCGTACGACACCAATCGGGCGACTCCGAAGAGCATGTCCTTGGTGGACTCGTCCTGCATGGTGTCGTCGTTGAGCTTGAGCGTGACCCGCAGGTCACCGGTGTCCGCGATCGACTCGGCCGGTACGAGCCACGGGCCGAGCGGCGTGAAGCCGGGGGCGTTCTTGCTGCGCAGCCAGTCGGTGCCGATGGCCTTCATGTCCCGGCGGAAGACGGTGGCGCGGTCGGTGAGGTCGTTGGCGATGGTGTAGCCGGCGACGTACTCCAGGGCCTCCTCGACCGTCACCTGGTAGGCGGGCTTGGCGATGACGGCCGCCAACTCCAGCTCCCAGTCCGGCTTTTCGGCCCAGGCGGGCAGGACCACGTCGTCGTACGGGCCGGCAATCGCGCTCGGCAGACCGATGAAGACGTACGGGAGGTCCTCGGCGGCCCGGCGGTCCATGACCGCGGCGATCTCCTCGCGGGCCTCCTCGACCGTGCGCGGGTCGTCGGGGGAGCGGTGGGCGACCTCCAGGTCGATCACGTGCTGCCGGTAGTTGGCGCCGGACTGGAAGATCTGCCGCGGCTCGATGGGGGCGTGCACGCGCAGGCCCTCCAGCGGCAGCCACCCGAGGGCGTCGTTGTCCGCCAGACCGTGCAGAACGGGGAGGGCCTCCTCCCACCGCTCCACCACGGCGCGCACGCTGGACGGTGCCCAGGCCAGGACACTGCTCAAGTCGAGTACCCGGCCCTTGGCCAGGAGGCCGGGGAACGGCTCTCCGTCCTGACTGGAGAACGTGCCGAGCGCGAACGGGCCGGCAGGTTGCGCGAGCGTTGCCATCAGATTTCCTCCTGCGGGGGTGGGGTCTACTCTGACCCCGATCGGTTAATCACGGAAATCAATCCTGTGGATGTGCCGAATCCATGACATGGATGACTCTCGCTTGCTAGGTGGTTGCCCGGTGAACCTGTCCCGACTCGACCTCAATCTGGTCCTCGCCCTGCGCGCGCTGCTGGAGGAGCGCAATGTCACCCGGGCCGGCGAGCGCATCGGGCTGAGTCAGCCCGCCATGAGCGCGGCGCTGTCCCGGCTGCGCCGCCATTTCGACGACGAATTGCTCGCCCGGACCGGCAACTCCTACGAGCTGACGCCGCTCGGCACCGCCCTGCGGGACCGCAGCGCCACCGCGTGCGACCTGCTGGAGCGGGTCTTCTCCAGCCAGGCCGACTTCGACGCGACTGCCGAGACCCGAGAGTTCACCCTGCTCGCCTCCGACTACGGAGCGGCCGTCTTCGGTGCCGCACTCGCCCGCGCCCTGCACGAGGAGGCGCCCGGCATCCGGCTCACCTTCCAGCACCCGGCACCGTCCGTCGTGGAGAACACCGCCACCGTGCTGAGCACCGTCGACGGACTGCTGATGCCGCACGGCGTCATCGACGGCTTGCCCGCCATCGACCTCCACCAGGACCGCTGGCTGTTCCTGGTCGCCGACGATCACCCCGAGGTCGGTGACGAACTCACCCTGGACCAGCTGGGGCGTCTGCCCTGGGCCGTCTACCAGCGTCCCTACGACGCCCCGGCCGCCCGCCAGCTCAGCATGATAGGGATCAGTCCCCAGGTCGAGGTGTCCGTGCAGACCTTCCAGCTGCTGCCCCACATGGTCGAGGGCACCCGCCGGATCGCGATGATCCAGGAGCGCCTGGCGCGCAAGGCGGTCCGGTCCGCGGCGGTGCGCGTCCTGCCCTGCCCGTTCGAGGCGGTACCGGTGCGGGAGGCGATGTGGTGGCACCCGGTGCACACTCAGGACGCGGGCCACATCTGGCTGCGGCAGAAGGCCGCGGAGGTGGGCGCGACACTGGCGGGCAACGGCTACAGCAATGGCACGGGCCCAGGGAAGGCCGTGCCCGTCGACCAGAACGCGGGGCTGCCGCCGGGCCGGCTCTGACCAGGCGCGGCGGCAGCCCGTGAGCGACGCGCTGTCGGCGGGCGGACTGGCCGCCCTCAGAACTACCGCTCCGGCAACCGCCGGGGACGACACCCGTACAGCGGGCGGACCGGCTACCCTCAGGCCAACGCTCCGGCAACAGCCGGGAACGGACAACATCCGTACAACGGCCGGCCCGCGCGCCCTCAGGCCAACCGCTCCGGCAACGGCCAAGGACCGATAGCGCCCGTACACCGGCCTGACCCTCAGGCCAACTGCTCCGGCAACGGCCGGGGATCGACGGCACCCGTACGACGGCGGGCCGCCCACAGCCCCGCCGCGACGAGGGCGGCGGCCAGCCCCAGCACGCCCACCGCACCGGTGAGGCTGCCGACGGCAGACTCCCCGGCGAGCAGCACGAGCGGGCAGATGAACTCGCCGCCGAAGAAGGCCGCCGTCCACAGTCCCGTGCCACGGCCGCGGTCCTCGAACGCCAGCCGGGACATGGCACTGGTGAGGAGGGCGGGCAGCAGCATGCCGGTGCCCACGCAGTTGACGACGGCCCCGAGGACCAGCAGCGGGGCGTTGGCCGCCAGGAACATCACCCCGAAGCCGACGGCGCAGACCGCGAGAACGGCGGGCAGCATCGGGTCGGGAGAGCGCTTGAGACGGGCGAAGGTGACCGCGCCGCCCACGGTGGCGGCACTCGCGACCGCGGTGGCCAGGCCGATCACGCCGGAGTTCTCCACCCCGAGGTCGTCAAGCAGGTACGCCATCTCCACCGGGACGGTGTAGAAGACCATCGCCCCGAAGAAGGTGAGGGCGCAGATGCCCGCCAGCTGCCGCCAGGGGAACGGGCGGCGGGCCTCCGCCTCGGCCGGAGCCGCGGCCGGGACCTCGTCGCCGTCCGCACGGGCTGCCGGGTTGGACAGGGCGGTTGCCATCAGCGGGGCCAGTACCAGGCTCACGGCGTACACCCAGAAGGGCACGCGCCAGCCCGCCGATCCGGCGGCGCCGCCGAGCACGAAGAAGACGGTGGCCGATGCCGAGGCGCACATGGTCTGCAGGGCGAGGTACTTCACCCGCTGCCGACCACTGTAGTAGTCGCCGATCAGGGTCGTGCAGGCTGTCATGATCGCGGCCTCGGCGACTCCCACCAGCGCGCGGCTGGCGATGATGCCGCCCAGCGAGTCCAGCCACAGCGGTGCCGTACCGAACAGCGCGTACAGGACGGTCGCCACGACCAGCAGGCGCTTGCGGCCCACCCTGTCCACGATCACACCGGCGAACGGGGCCAGCAGCGCCAGCGCGAGCGCTGGGACCGTCAGCGCGAGGGGCACCAGCGCCTTGACCCCCGGGACCGAGGCGAAGTGGTCCTGCATCTTCGGCAGCACCGGGGCGATCAGCACCGCCCCCAGGATCGGCAGACAACTGCCCGCCATCAGAAGGGTCACCCGCAGCAGATGGGCCGGGCCCGACACGGCGACGGCTGATGGAGCGGTGGCATCGACCGCGGCGGGAGGCGGCGGGGGCACGGAACTGGGCATGGCGACTCCAGGGGACGGCGTAAGGGAGCAGGCATGCCTTACGGGCGCCGACGACGCACGGCATGCTGGGGGACTCGCACGCCGGCGGCATCCGGACAGCGGCGTGCGGTAGCGACGACTATGGGGGCGCCAAGGCGCCGTTGCCATCCCCAGCGCAATCCGAATCCCGTATCCGGGCTATCCACACGGTGGATGGGATGGGCAACCGTTACGCAGACGGAAGACGTGCACGGCCGTTCCTGCGCGCGGACAGCGGTGTCCCGGAACTCGGCGTCCCGGCTCCCGGGACACCGCCGGCGCCGGCACGGTCGCGCACGCCAGGCAGCGTCAGGCCACCAACTTGCCCCACCCCGACGCCCCGCACGCCATCACCCGTGCGCACCCGCTGGCCGACCTCGCCGAAATCGTCCGTCTCTACGGCCTGCGGCCGTGGATCGAGCAGAGCTACAAACAGATCAAGGACGAACTGGGCTGGGCCGACATCTGCAGGGTGAGCTGGAGTTTTTCCTTCGCCCAGGTCGCAAGGCGGCCGGTGTGGCCGCCGTCGGCCCACACCAGAGTGATCTCCCTGAACCGTGTCCGTAGCACGGGCAGCATGGCGCGGGCGGCCTGGCGGTCGGTGACATGTGCGGCGGTCACCCAGACCATCAGCAAGAGGCCGCGAGGTTGTGCGTGATGACGTGCCGGCGCCTGCCATTGAACCTCGCCGAGCAGCCGCACGCAGGGGCCGAGATCGGCGGCCGTACGGGGCCGGAGACGCCAAGCGGGGCCGGGCCCGTCCGGGTCTTGTCCGGTCATCGTCGTCGGGTGGGGGCCGTGAGCGACACGGTGGGATCGTCGATGAACGCTTCTTCCTTCACTGCGTGTCGCGGTTTACGCATGGACAGGGTGTCGAACGCCCCCGCACCGTGATAGGTGAGCGTGATCGTCGGACTCTCGGTGTACGTCGCCCAGTCCAGCCTGGGGTCCCGACCGGCCCTGCGAGGGAACGTCAGACGCTGTGGCACGGGCGCTGATTGGGGGAAGTGCGGGGGATAGGCCGACCGCGGTGTCGCCACGCCATGTTCGTCCAGTGCCGGCGCGAACTGTTCCCCGCCGCTGGTCACCACGATCGTGGCGCCGACGATGATCAGCAGTAGCCCGGGGATCGTCGCGATCACGATGTCCTGGCCCATGAACTGCCAGGCGGCGAGCGCGGCCACGGGGGTCTCGAGCAGGAGCAGGACGCTCATCGTCGTCGCCGATGTTCTGCCCAGAACGAAGTTCAGTGAGCCGAGCCCCAGGATCTGCGGGAGGAGCAGCAGCCCGAGCAGCGACAGCTGGGTGGACCTGTCGAAGCCGGTCAGAGGGATGTCGGCCAGCCGGCAGACGACGAGGAGTTCCATACCGCAGACGAGCGAGGTGAACGTCGAGTAGAGCGGTGTGCTCACATCCGCGCGTGACTTCTCGCTCAGGGCCGTGTATCCGGCCTGGGCGATGGCCCCGACCAGGGCGAGCAGGTCGCCAAGGAGCGCCGTACCACCGGACTTGATGTCGAGACCGGCCGCCGCGGCCGCTCCCGCCACCGAGAGTAAGAGTCCTGTCCAGGTCCTTCGGGAGGCCTTGGTGCCCTGAGCTGCGGCGATGAGGGCCTGCCAGACGGGCTGGGTGGCCACGAGGGCGGTGGACATGGCGACCGAGGTGAGTCGGGTGCTCGTCATGAAGGCCGCGAAGTGCAGGGCGAGTGCGGTGGCGCCGAGGAAGCCAAAGACCAGGGGCCGCCACTGTTCGCGGCGCAGGATGCCGCGTTCACCGCGCGCGACGCGCACCACCTCGCGGCGGCGCAGAAGCAGGAGGAGCGGTCCGAGTACGGCGAAGCCCAGGCAGTTGCGCCAGAAGGCCATGGCGAGCGGTGAGGCGGTGGCGGCAGCGGTGAGGGGCGCAGTGGCCGAGATGGAGACGACGGTGACCGTCATTGCCGCGATGGTCAGCGGATCGATCCTGGATTTCACGCGCGCGTACCGCCAGCCGTGTCGGTACCGCTGTCCGCATATGCCAGTGCTCCGCAGTGGTCTGCTGACCATCCAATTCTGATCATTTGGTACGCGGTTCCTGTGCGGCGGGAAACGATGGGGGGAGAGAGACGAGAGCGGCGCCGGTGGGCAAGGGCTCCCGCGGGGCTCGTAGCCCGAGGTGTCACTGCGCTCGCGTTGCCTGCATTGCTTTCCGCCGAGATGTGACAGGCTCCAGTTGATCGGCCGGTACTGGAACCGGGCAACCCACTTGGGGCCGAAGTGCCCCTACGGGACAAGGATCTTGCCTGTCAGGGCAAGATCAGCCGGGGCAGTGAACCGCACCGCCCGCACCGGCGTCTGCGCTCACGGATCCGCTGACGCCGTCTTGCGGAAGCCCTTCGTCACACAGTTGGGCGCGATGCCCGACTCGGAATCGGCGTAGCTGGGAGACCGCCGGGCCCGGGGTGGCCGAAGAAGCATGGGCCGGGAACGGGAACACCCTGGGGTGCGGCAGACCCAGGCAAAAACGCCGACGCGGATGCGTGAACTGCCACGGCTCAGGCACAGTGATTCCTCATGCGGTTTGTCAAGCCGCGAGAGCGGTGGGCGGCGTGGGTTCGTAGCACCGTCGGTCGCGCAACAGGGCCCAGAGACACCTCACTGAACCGTTCCGGGTTTGATCGAGACTCTAGGTCGTGACTGTGACCTGGGGTTTCGTGGTTTCGCGGTAGTACTTGGTCTCGTATTCGGCGGGCGGGATGTGCCCTATTTCACCGTGGAGCCGAGGGTGGCAGTACCAGTCGACCCATTCGGCAGTGGCAAGTTCGACCTGGGAAAGCGTCTTCCAGGGCCGACGAGGCTTGATCAACTCAGTCTTGAACAGGCCGATCGTGGACTCCATGAGGGCGTTGTCATAGGCGTCGCCGACCGATCCGATCGACGCGGCGATGCCTGCCCGGCCAAGGTGCTCGGCGAGCGCGAACGATGTGTACTGGCGAGCCGGCATCGGAGTGGTGTATCAACTCGCCTTTCTTGTAAGGGTGTTGGTCTCGGTCGCGCTGCCACAAGGCCATCTCCAGGGCGTCCAGGACAAGCTGTGTCTCTTTCGATGTGGCTGCCGACCAGCCGACGATGCGGCGGAAGAAGGTGTCCACGACGAAGGCGACGTAGACGACGCCGGCGAACGTGGTGACGTGGGTGAATCGGCGACCCAGCAACGGTTCGGGGCGGGGGCGACGAAGTCGCGCTCCACGAGGTCCGGCGCCCGTTCCGCGCTCGCGTCGGGGATGGTGGTGATCACCTTTTTTGCCGCGGACCGCGCCGGCGATGCCGAGTTCACGCATGAGGCGCTCGACGGTGCAGCGGGCCACCGCGACATCCTGGCGGTTCAGGTGCCGCCAGATCTTCCGGGCGCCGTAGACCCGGTAGTTGACCTCGTACGCCTCGATGATGAGGGTCTTGAGTTCGGCGTCGCGGACGGTGCGGGCAGCGGGTGCGGCCTGGCGTTTGTGGTGGGCGTAGTAGGCGGAGGGGGCGATCTTGCAGTCGTGGTCGGTGAGGACCCGGCAGATCGGCTCGACGCCCCCGAAGCGGTCCTTGTGCTCGTCGATGAACGCTACGAGCGTGTGTGTGGCCGGCCGAGCTCGGCCGCGAAGAAAGACGCCGCGGCCTTGAGGATGTCGTTGGCCCGTTTCAGCTCGGCGTTCTCCTTCTTCAGCCGCTTCAGCTCGGCCGACTCCTCGCTCGTGGTGCCCGGATGGGACCCGGCGTCGATCTGGTCCTGCCGCACCCACTTACGCAGCGTCTCGGTCGTGCCGATGCCCAGCTTCTGGGCTACCGCTTTCATCGCGGCCCACTCGGTGTCGCACTCCGGCCGGACCTCGGCGACCATCCGTACCGCACGACGGCGCAGCTCAAGCGGGTACTGGGAAGGACGTGCCATGACTCGATCCTCTCAAACGATCGAGTCCCTACCGAACCCGGAACGGTTCAGTTGGTGCCGCGCGAGCTGGGTGCGGGTGGTCGTGGATCGCTCGCAACGGTGAGGGCTGCCACTTGCCTGGCGGAGTTACGTGGACAGGGTCACCCGGGCGTAACTCCTTCTCTGGAAACCGGGCGGACAAGGGACGGTCAAGACTGCGTCATGTGAAATCTGTGCCTGAGAGAGCAGGGGTCAGTCAACGTACTGAGAGAGCAAGCAGATGCGATTCCCGACGAAGGGCAACTCCTTGATCCCGCGACGCATCGTCCAGAGCCTGGTGATCGGGCTCGCCTGCCCGCTCCTACTGGGGGCATGCAGCTCCTCGAACGGCGCCCGACCTGGCAGTGCTGCGCCAGCCACGTCGAACCCGGCATCTTCCGCTCCGGCTGCCTCAACGCCGGCCAGCAGCGGCGGTTCTGCGAGCGGACAGACGGCCATAACCACCATGGTGAAGGCTGAGGCACTGAAGGGCATGGGCAGTGTGGTCACCGACGACCAGGGGATGACTCTCTACCGCTATGACAAGGATGAGCCGTCCCCGTCCAAATGGACTTGCTCCGGGGCCTGCACAAAGACCTGGGTGCCAGTGATCGTGCAGAGCTCGGTGCAGACCTCGGGAGTTGCGAAGAGCCTTCTCGGCACGGTTCACCGAAACGGTCTGACGCAGCTCACTCTTGCTGGTTGGCCCCTCTACCGGTATATCGGCGACACGACAGCCCAACAGGCAAACGGCCAAGGGAAAGACAAAGAATGGTACGCCGTCACCCCGACTGGACAGAAATCTGCAGCGTCGGGCTGACACCCAAAGCATGATCGCAGGCCGGGGCGTAGAAGCAGATCGGAGTGCGGGTGCCACAACCGCGGCCGTTGTGCCGCCCCGTTTCAGTCTGCTCCCGAGGCGACGCAGGCGGCAGCGCGGCTCACGGAGTCGAGAATGAGGCTCGGTAGACGTGTCGACGATGATGGCGTTTGGCAGCCTTCCGCTGTGCATGGACAGCGGGAGGCTGCTACAGAGATCCGTTGCCCCACACTGGTCAGGTGCGGAGATTCACGGCTTCGGTGGCTCCGGTCCATACGAGGGTTGCGTCCAGGGAAGTGGTGTATGGGTTCGACCTGATCCGGGGGTTTGCTCCGGCATTGGGGATGGTGCCCGCATAGATGAACGGCCACCGGCTGATCTTCGAAGTGTCGAAGCCTCGAAGGAGATCAGCACGATGACCGCACCTGACAGTCTGCCCCTGCACGCCCTCGCCGAGGACAACCTCGCCGCGGCGAGTCCCGATCTGCTGCGCGCGATGGTCAAGACGTTCGCCGACGCGCTCATGTCCGCGGAGGCTGATGCCCTCTGCAATGCCGAATACGGGCAGGTCAGCGACGAACGCGTCAACCATCGCAACGGCTATCGCCCGCGCGAGTGGGACACCAGGGCGGGCACCGTCGAACTGGCCATCCCCAAGCTCAGGACCGGCAGTTACTTCCCGCACTGGCTGCCGGAGCGTCGCCGCCGGGCCGAGCAGGCCCTCATCAGCGTGGTCGCCACCGCCTATCTGCTCGGCGTCAGCACACGCCGGGTCGAGAAGCTCGCCGAGTCCCTGGGCGTCACCCAGCTGTCGAAGTCCCAGGTAAGCGCGATGGCCAAGCACCTGGACGAGCAGGTCGCCGCGTTCCGCAACCGCCCCCTGGACCAAGGGCCTTACGCCTTCGTCTGGGTGGACGCGCTGACCCAGAAGGTCCGCGAGGGCGGCCGCATCATCAACGTCCACGCGCTGACCGCAGTCGGCGTCAATGCAGACGGCCACCGCGAGATCCTCGGCATCGACGTGGCCACCGCCGAGGACGGCGCCGGCTGGCTGGCCTTCCTGCGCTCTCTGGTCGCCCGGGGCCTGTCAGGCGTCCAACTCGTCGTCTCCGACGCGCACATGGGTCTGGTCAACGCGATCGGCGCCACCCTGCCCGGCGCGAGCTGGCAGCGGTGCCGCACCCACTACGCCCGCGCACTGCTGAGCCAGGTGCCCAAGTCGGCCCAGCCGTGGGTGGCCACCCTGCTGCGGACCGTCTTCGAACAGCCCGACACGACGGCTGTCCAGGCCCAGATGCGCCACGTCCTGGACGCTCTGGAGGCCAAGTTCCCCAAGGCGGCAGCTCACTTGGACGCCGCGCAGGGCGACGTGCTGGCGTTCACCGCGTTCCCGCGCGAGATCTGGCGGCAGATCTGGTCGAACAACCCGCAGGAACGACTGAACAAGGAGATCCGCCGCCGCACCGACGTGGTCGGCATCTTCCCCGACCGCACCGCCCTGATCCGGCTGGTCGGCGCAGTGCTGGCCGAGCAGAACGACGAGTGGACCGAGGCCCGCCGATACATGGGACTCGACCTGCTGGCCAAGGCCCGCCTCCACTCGATCGAGTCAGAAACCGACGAAACAGTCATCCCGACGGAACTCACCGCTTAGCCTCAAAGAAGAGATCACCGAGTGGCCGTCGATACACCACTCCCGCGGACGTGACCCATACGAGCAAGCCGTGGTGCCCGGACCTTCGTGGGGTACTGGCGGCAGGGGCTCAACGAGGAGCAGCTGCGCGAAGCC
>NZ_JBSFKO010000066.1:0-33462 GCF_053598575.1 Streptomyces sp. NPDC001100 | reverse complement strand
CGCGCATCAGCAGCGCCATGACGCCGCCGATCAGGAAGAACGCGAAGGACGTGACCAGATACAGCGTGCCGATCGTCTTGTGGTCGGTGGTGGTGAGCCACTTGATCACGACGTTGCCGGGTTGCTTGCGCCTTACCGGCAGCTCATCCGCGTAGTGGGACTCTGCTGCCGCGGCACCCTGAGGTTCGTTGAGGATGCTCACAGGTTGTTCGTCTCCCGGTTCTTCTCGTGGCTCGTCTGCGCGATGCCAGCGGGGATGTAACCGGTCTGCCCCTTCTTGGCGAGGTCCTTGAGGTGCTGCTGGTAACGCTCCGGCGAGACGACCTTCACGTTGAACAGCATCCGGGAGTGGTCGACGCCGCAGAGCTCGGCGCACTTGCCGAGGTAGGTGCCCTCCTTGGTGGGGGTCACCTGGAAGGCGTTGGTGTGACCCGGGACGACGTCCATCTTCATGAGGAACGGCACCACCCAGAAGTCGTGGATGACGTCACGCGAGGTGAGGACGAAGCGAACCGTCTCGCCCTTGGGGAGCCAGAGGGTCGGACCCGGGTTGCCGGTCTGCGGGTTCTTCGTGGCGGGCGTGCCGACGTCGTAGACACCGCCGGCGTTCGCCGGGAAGTCCTTCTTGAACCGGTCCGGAATGGCGGCCAGGTTCTTGTCGGTCGTCGCGTCACCGGTGACACCGTCGACGTTCTCGATGTAGTTGAAGCCCCAGCTCCACTGGAAGCCCACGACGTTGACCGTCACGTCGGGCTTCTTGTCGAGGCTCAGGAGCTTCGTCTCATCGCGGGCCGTGAAGTAGAACAGCACCGAGACGATGATGAGCGGAACAACCGTGTACAGCGCCTCGATGGGCATGTTGTACCGGGTCTGCGGGGGGATCTCGACCTTGGTGCGGCTGCGCCTGTGGAACATGACGCTCCACATGATCAGGGCCCACACCAGGACGCCGACGGCGAGCGCGGCAGCCCAGGATCCCTGCCACAGGGAGAGGATCCGCGGACCCTCCTCCGTGGTCGGGGTGGGGAAACCAAGGCGAGGGAAGTCCTTGGATGTGCAACCGGTCGCGGTCGCCAGGACCAGGCCCGCAGTCATTGCCTGCAGCAGCTTCCGCCGCATCGGGCGCCGCGGCGAGCGGTCGGAGCCGTTGGGACTCACGTAGCGCCTTCCCGAGAGTCTCGCCCGCGCGGATTGGCTGCGGCCTGCCTTCACGCGGGTCGGTCGCCGCCCTGCGTCGGGCAGGGGTTTGGATGTTTATGCGGACCAAACCCTAGCCGACGCCCTCCGGGGGTTCGCGGGGAGGGTGGCATACGCGCCGCCCGTTACTCCTTGCGCCTAATAGCTCGGGGGTTCAGGTGATTTGGGCGGGTGCGGGACGCGTTGTGGCTTGTCGCGCAGTTCCTCGCGCCCCTGTTTGGCTTGCCCGCGATTTAACGTTGCTGTGTGTCCTACTTCGATGCTGCATCCTCCGCTCCCCTTCATCCCGTCGCCCGGCAGGCCTTGTTGGCCGCTCTCGACGACGGGTGGGCGGATCCGGCTCGGCTCTATGGAGAAGGACGTAGGGCACGGCTGCTGCTCGACGCCGCGCGGGAGGCCGCTGCCGAGGCCGTCGGGTGCCGGGCCGATGAGCTGGTGTTCACCACCTCGGGTACTCGGGCCGTGCACACGGGAATTGCCGGGGCTCTGACGGGGCGGCGGCGCGTCGGACGTCACCTGATCGTGTCAGCGGTTGAACACTCTTCCGTGCTCCATTCGGCCGAGAGCCTGGTGGCGGCGGACGGTTCGGTGACCGAGGTGCCCGTGGACCGGACGGGGGCGGTGAGCGCGCGGGCCTACGGCGAGGCGCTGCGCCCGGACACCGCGCTGGCCTGTCTCCAGTCGGCCAACCACGAGGTGGGGACCGTGCAGCCGGTCGCCGAGGTGGCCGAGGTGTGCCGGGCGGCCGGGGTGCCGTTGCTGGTCGACGCCGCGCAGTCGCTGGGCTGGGGGCCGGTCGAGGGCGCGTGGTCGCTGCTCGCGGCCAGCGCGCACAAGTGGGGCGGCCCGGCCGGCGTCGGCCTGCTCGCGGTACGCAAGGGCGTGCGCTTCGCGGCCCAAGGTCCCGTAGACGAACGGGAGTCGGGGCGCTCCCCCGGCTTCGAGAACATCCCGGCGATCGTGGCCGCGGCGGCCTCCCTGCGCGCGGTCCGCACGGAGGCGGCCGAGGAGGCGGTACGGCTGCGGGAGCTGACGGAGCGGATCCGGGCGGGGGTGGCGCGGTCGGTGCCGGACGTGGACGTGGTCGGCGATCCGGTGCGGCGGCTGCCCGGGATCGTCACCTTCTCCTGTCTCTATGTCGACGGAGAGACCCTCCTGCACGAACTGGACCGCGCCGGTTTCTCCGTCTCGTCCGGATCGTCCTGTACGAGCAGCACGCTGACGCCCAGCCATGTGCTGAAGGCGATGGGCGTGCTGAGTGAGGGAAACGTGCGGGTGTCGCTGCCCCCGGGGACGACGGAGGAGGACGTCGAGCGTTTCCTCGCGGTGCTGCCGGGGGCGGTGGCGGGGGTGCGGGAGAAGCTGGGGGCGGGGGTGCCCGCAGCCGTCGTAGAAGAGGACTCGCTGGTAGTGGACGCGCTCGGAAAGCGCTGCCCGATCCCGGTCATCGAGCTCGCCAAGGTCATCGGGGACGTGCCCGTGGGCGGCACTGTGCGCGTCCTGTCCGACGACGAGGCAGCACGGTTGGACATCCCGGCGTGGTGCGAGATGCGAGGGCAGGAGTACGTAGGGGAAGAGGAAGGTCCCGCGTACTTGATCCGCCGGTTGACCTGAGACACCCAGGGGCGCGGGGCTGTGTCGATCTGCGGCTACCGCCGCGTGTGCGCGACCAGCCCCCACGCACCCACAGGCAACAAACCGGCTCAGCCCAGGTGCTTACGAACCTCCACCGCCGCGTCATCCCCGTACGCCTTGGTGAACCGCTCCATGAAGTGCCCACGAGACACCTGGTACTCCTGCGTACCCACCGTCTCGATGACGAGCGTCGCGAGCATGCAGCCGAGCTGCGCCGCCCGCTCCAGCGAGACACCCCACGCCAGCCCCGAGAGGAACCCGGCGCGGAACGCGTCGCCGACACCCGTGGGGTCGGCCTTGCGCTCCTCCTCCGCGCAGCCGACCTCGATCGGGTCCTCGCCGACGCGCTCGATGCGGACACCGCGCGAGCCGAGCGTGGTGACGCGGTGGCCGACCTTCGCCAGGATCTCCTCGTCGCTCCAGCCGGTCTTGGACTCGATGAGTCCCTTCTCGTACTCGTTCGAGAAGAGGTACGCCGAGCCCTCCAGCAGGATGCGGATGTCGTCGCCGCCCATGCGCGCGATCTGCTGGGAGAAGTCCGCGGCGAAGGGGATGGACCGGGTACGGCACTCCTCCGTGTGGCGGAGCATCGCCTCGGGGTCGTCGGCGCCGATCAGGACCAGGTCGAGACCGCCCACGCGGTCGGCGACGGTCTTCAGCTCGATCAGACGGGCCTCGCTCATGGCGCCGGTGTAGAACGAGCCGATCTGGTTGTGGTCGGCGTCGGTGGTGCACACGAAACGGGCGGTGTGCAGCGTCTCGGAGATGCGCACCGAGTCGGTGTCGACGCCGTGCCGGTCGAGCCAGGCACGGTACTCGGCGAAGTCGGAGCCGGCGGCGCCGACGAGGATCGGCGCGGTGCCGAGCTGGCCCATGCCGAAGGCGATGTTGGCGCCGACGCCGCCCCGGCGTACGTCGAGGTTGTCGACCAGGAAGGAGAGCGACACCGTGTGCAGCTGGTCCGCGACCAGTTGGTCGGCGAAGCGGCCGGGGAAGGTCATGAGGTGGTCGGTGGCGATGGAGCCGGTGACTGCGATGCGCACGGCGAGGACTCTCCTGAGGGAGGCTGCGTTGACAGTTCACGCTACCCGGTCGGCCCGGCGGCTCTGAAGCGGCAAAAACTACCCGATAGTAGATCTTTCTTCGCGAGGTAAAGCGTGTCTACGGTGCCGTATGACGAACCTCAAAGTCGACGGTCCCGTTCCGGCCCACCTCGAAGGCGAAGGTGAGGCGGATCTCGCGGCGCTGCGCGGCGACTGCGCCCGGATGGCTCCCCACTGGGTGGTTCCCGACCGGATCGTTGCCGTTCCGGTGTCCCCGTCCCTCATCCACGGCGTGTCGGTGCCCTCGAAGTCGGCCCGGCTGCTGGACGCGATGGGGGATTACGGCAACTGACGACTGAGTTCGAAGCTCGTCGGCTCCATCGGCGCGCTCGGGGGAACCGTGCGCTCCCCCGCTGCGTCCCATCGCTGTCCCCCGTAAAGGGGATGCGGGATACGACCCTTCCGCCTGCCTCTTTGACAGGGGCGGGTCAGGGTCATGGGACAGTTGCGCAGCCGAAGGAGCGATGCGGTGAACACCGAGCGACCCGACAACGAGGACGCGACCGGCGCCTCCGATGATGTGCCGGGCGTGGGGGACGCCGTGAAGGGTGCCGTGGAGGGGCCCGAGGCCGAGGGCGCGGACGAAGGCGCCGTCGAGGTCACGGACGAGGGTGCCGTTTCCGAGGAGGCCGGCCGACCCGAGACGGCGGGGCCGGAGAACACGGGCCCGGAGAACACGGAGCCCGGGGAAACAGAGGCCGAGGAGACAGAGCCCGAGGAGACAGAGCCCGAGGCATCCGCCGTAGAAGCCGCCGCTTCGGAACATCCCACCCCGGTGACATCCGAGGCGCGGCCCGACCGGCCGGATGCCCCGGACGCCTCCGAAATCTCCGGCCACACCGACGACGGGCACCCGGCGCGATCCCGGTCCCGGTCCCCCCTCGTCATCGCCTCCGTGGCCGCCGCCGTACTGCTCGTCGGCGGCGGCGGGGCGTCCCTCGCGTCCTCCTCCTCGTCCTCCGGAGGTTCGGGCGACGGGACGGGGTCCGCGGCCTCCGGCGCCGGCGGCACTCCCCCGGCGCTCGCGCTCGACGGATACGCGACGGGCGGTACGAACGGGATCGCGTCCGGGGAGCCGAATCCGTACGGCGAGACCTACAAGGCCCAGGGCACTCTGCCCGCCGGGCCCGGCTCCGCGGCCGTCTACTCACCGGAGGGTGCCGTCCGCAAGGACGATGTCGCCCGGCTCGCGAAGGCGCTCGGTGTCGTGGGGACACCGGTGGCCGAGGGGCAGTACTGGAAGGTCGGCGGGCAGGACGGCAGCGGGCCGAGTCTCCAGGTGAACAAGGCGGCGCCGGGACTGTGGACGTTCAACCGCTACGCTCCCGGCACCGACAACTGCACCGACACCCTCAAGTGCGCTCAGGATCCCGGCACTTCGGCCACCGACCCGGTGAGTGTCACGGTCGCGAAGCGGGCCGCCGCCCCGGTCCTCAAGGCCGTCGGCCAGGACGACGCGAAGGTGGACGCGAGTCAACTCATGGGCGCGCAGCGGGTGGTGAACGCCGAACCGGTGGTCGGCGGGCTGCCCACGCACGGCTGGACGACCGGGCTGACCGTCAGCGCCCAGGGTGAAGTCGTCGGCGGGAGCGGGCAGTTGGCGGCGCCGATGAAGGGCGACGTCTATCCGGTGCTGAGCGCGCAGAAGACGCTGGCGCTGCTGAACGCGGCGCCGGGGACCGACCACCGCATGGGCATCGGCGGCTGCGCGAGTCCCGTACCGCTGAAGGACCGGCTGGAGGCGCCCTGCGGATCGTCGACCGCCGGCTCCGCCACACCCGCGCAGGCTGCGGCCACCGTCGAGCACGCGGTGTTCGGGCTCGCCGCGCACTCCGTGGGCGGGAAGCAGACGCTGGTGCCGTCCTGGTTGTTCGAGGTGCGGCAGTCGGGTACGCAGGACAGCTTCACGGTGACGTACCCGGCGATCGACCCGAAGTATCTGGTCTCGGCCGGTACGCCCACTCCCACGCCGACCTCGACGGCGACCGCGGCTCCGCACGATGTGAAGGCGGACGGTTACTCGGCCGACGGGAAGAACCTGACCGTGACCTTCACCGGCGGGGTGTGCGCGGACTACAAGGTGGCGGCCTCGGAGAGTCCGGACAAGGTGACCGTCACGGTGACCGCGACGCCCTGGCCGGACAAGGTCTGCATCATGATCGCCAAGTTCTACCACCGGACCGTGGAGTTGAAGGCGCCGCTGGGCGACCGAAAGGTCGTGGGGTCGGACGGCAAGGAGATTCCCGTGGAGAAGAGCGCCCAGCCGACGGCGGGCGCGGGGCCCTCGCTGGCCCGGTAGGTCTGGTTGGCCTGTAGGCCTGTTTGGAACTTCTCAACGGGCATCGGAAAGCCCGAAGGCGGCGGCCCTGTCGGAGGGGGCCGCCGCCTTCGCCGTGCTCAGTTGCTCTGTGGGGCTTAGCTGAACGAGTCGCCGCAGGCGCAGGAGCCCGTCGCGTTCGGGTTGTCGATCGTGAAGCCCTGCTTCTCGATGGTGTCGACGAAGTCGATCGAGGCGCCGCCCAGGTACGGGGCGCTCATGCGGTCGGTGACCACCTTGACGCCGCCGAAGTCCTTGACGACATCGCCGTCGAGGGAGCGCTCGTCGAAGAAGAGCTGGTAGCGCAGGCCGGAGCAGCCACCGGGCTGCACGGCGACGCGCAGGGCCAGGTCGTCCCGGCCTTCCTGGTCGAGCAGGGCCTTGACCTTCGCCGCGGCGGCGTCGGACAGAAGGATGCCGTCGGTGACGGTGCTGGTCTCGTCCGATACGGACATCTACATCTCTCCCGGGTTGTACGGAGACTGCTTGCCGACGATGTCAACCGCCGGGGCCGTGGATTCATTCCGGGCCGTGCCCGGTGTCTTTCCCCCGGCACCTCTCTCCATGCTCGCACACCCCCGCAAGGTCCCCCGCTGAGCGCGTATCGGGCACCCGCCGGGATTGATGTCACATCGACGCTATGGCCATCGTCAAACTGACGTGAAGCGGTTATGATAGATAACGTCAATTCGACGAAAAGGCTTGTCTGTCAGAACAGAAAGGGTGCGTGTCGTGACCACCGCCCAGACCCAGGAGCTCGACGTTCAGCCGACGCCCCTCGCCCTGCTGCTGCTCGGCCGTGAGGCCGACCCGAGGAGCGAGCGCGGTGTCGAGTGCCCCGGCGACCTGCCCTCCCCGTCCGACCCGGACCTGGTCGAGCGGGCCCGCGCGGCCAAGGAGAAGCTCGGCGACAAGGTCTTCGTCCTCGGCCACCACTACCAGCGCGACGAGGTCATCCAGTTCGCCGATGTCACGGGCGACTCCTTCAAGCTGGCCAGGGACGCAGCCGCGCGCCCCGAGGCGGAGTACATCGTGTTCTGCGGTGTGCACTTCATGGCGGAGTCCGCGGACATCCTGACCGGCGACGACCAGAAGGTCGTACTCCCCGACCTCGCGGCCGGCTGCTCGATGGCCGACATGGCCACCGCCGAGCAGGTCGCCGAGTGCTGGGACGCGCTGACCGAGGCCGGCACAGCCGAGCGCGTCGTGCCCGTCTCGTACATGAACTCGTCCGCGGACATCAAGGCGTTCACGGGCAGGCACGGCGGCACGATCTGTACGTCGTCGAACGCGCAGCGCGCGCTGGAGTGGGCCTTCGAGCAGGGCGAGCAGGTGCTGTTCCTGCCCGACCAGCACCTCGGCCGCAACACCGCGGTGCGGGACCTGGGCATGAGCCTGGACGACTGTGTCGTCTACAACCCGCACAAGCCCAACGGGGGCCTCACCGTTGACCAGTTGAGGTCCGCGAAGATGATCCTGTGGCGCGGCCACTGCTCGGTGCACGGCCGCTTCTCGCTGGAGTCGGTGGAGGACGTGCGCGCCCGGATCCCGGGCGTCAACGTCCTGGTCCACCCGGAGTGCAAGAACGAGGTCGTGGCCGCGGCCGACTACGTCGGCTCGACCGAGTACATCATCAAGGCACTTGAGGCGGCCCCGGCCGGTTCGAAGTGGGCCATCGGCACCGAGCTGAATCTCGTACGACGGCTCGCGAACCGTTTCGCGCCCGAGGGCAAGGAGATCGTCTTCCTCGACAAGACGGTCTGCTTCTGCTCGACCATGAACCGCATCGACCTCCCCCACCTGGTCTGGACCCTGGAGTCCCTCGCCGAGGGCAACCTCGTCAACCGCATCGAGGTGGACAAGGAGACGGAGGCGTTCGCGAAGCTGGCGCTGGAGCGGATGCTGGCGCTGCCGTAAGCCCGTCCCCTTTGTGGTTCTACTCCACCCGCGGCCGGACCAGGCCCGACTCGTAGGCGATGACGACGAGTTGGGCCCGGTCGCGGGCGCCGAGTTTGGCCATGGCGCGGTTGACGTGGGTCTTCACCGTCAGCGGGCTGACCTCCAGGCGTTCGGCGATCTCGTCGTTGGAGTGGCCGCCCGCGACCTGGACGAGGACCTCGCGTTCGCGCACGGTGAGGGCTTCGAGGCGTTCGGCGCGGGCCGGGTCGCGGTCCTCGTCCAGGTCGCCCTGGGCGAGGAAGCGGGCGATCAGGCCCTTGGTCGCCACGGGCGACAGCAGGGCCTCGCCGGCCGCGGCGACCCTGATCGCGCTGAGGAGTTCCTCGGGCTCGGAGCCCTTGCCGAGGAAGCCGGAGGCGCCCGCGCGCAGGGACTGCACCACGTAGTCGTCGACCTCGAAGGTCGTCAGGATGACCACCCGGACATGGGCGAGGGACGGGTCCGCGCTGATCATGCGGGTGGCGGCGAGGCCGTCGGTACCGGGCATCCGGATGTCCATCAGTACGACGTCGGCCCGCTCCTCCTTCGCCAGCCGCACGGCCTCCGCGCCGTCCGAGGCCTCTCCCACGACCTCCATGTCGGGCTCGGAGTCGACGAGTACGCGGAAGGCGCTGCGCAGCAGGGCCTGGTCGTCGGCGAGCAGGACACGGATCGTCGTCATACGGGGTCCCCCGAGGCGCGTGGGCGGGTCTTGACCGGCAGGATCGCATGGACGCGGAAGCCGCCTCCGTACCGGGGACCGGTGGTGAGGGTGCCGCGCAGGGCGGTGACGCGCTCGCGCATGCCGAGCAGGCCGTGGCCGCCGCCGGAGTCGGGGTCGTGGTCCTCGCCGGAGCCGTTGTCGAGGACGGTGACCTCGACGTTCGGTCCGACGCGTACGACGCTCACCTCGGCCTTCGCCTCGATGCCGGCGTGCTTCTGCACGTTGGTGAGGGCCTCCTGGATGACGCGGTAGGCGGCCAGGTCGACGGCGGCGGGGAGGGTGGTGCCGTTGTCCGCGCGGGCGACCTCGACCTGGAGGCCGGCGTTGCGGAAGGTGTCGGCGAGCTCTTCGAGGCGATCGAGGCCGGGGGCCGGTTCGGTGGGCGCCTCGGGGTCTCCGGACTGGCGCAACAGGCCGACGGTGGCGCGGAGTTCGTTGAGCGCGGAGCGGCTGGCCTCGCGTACGTGGGCGAGGGCCTCCTTGGCCTGGTCGGGGCGCTTGTCCATGACGTGCGCGGCGACTCCGGCCTGGACGTTGACGAGGGCGATGTGGTGGGCGACCACGTCGTGCAGGTCACGGGCGATGCGCAGCCGTTCCTCGGCGACCCGGCGGCGGGCCTCCTCCTCGCGGGTGCGTTCGGCCCGTTCGGCGCGCTCGCGGATGGCGTGCACGAACTCCTTGCGGCTGCGTACGGCGTCCCCGGCGGCGGCCGCCATGCCGGTCCAGGCGAAGATGCCGAGGTTCTCCTGCGCGTACCACGGAAGCGGGCCGCCGAGCATCGCGGCGCCGGTCAGCACGGTCATCGTGAGCAGGCCCACGCGCCAGGTGGTGGAGCGGTCGGTGGAGACCGCGACGGTGAACAGGGCGACCACGGCACACATCGCGACCGGGGCGCGGGGGTCGCTGGTGACGCTCTCGACGAGGGATGCGGTGCCGGTGACGGCGAGGACCAGCATGGGCGCGCGGCGGCGGAAGACGAGTGCGGCGGCGCCGACCGCCATCAGGACCAGGCTGAGCGGGTCGGGGGTGCGGATGCCCCAGCTGACGCCGCGCCCGCCGTGCGGGTCCACGAACGAGCCGGCCACCATGCACACGAGCACCGCGGCGGCGAGCGCCGCGTCCAGCGCGCAGGGGTGCGCCTTCGCTTGGCAGCGGGCTCGGTCGAAAGCGCTCATTCTGGCAACGGTACGGGGTCCCTGGCGGGGGCGGAACGGGGGGCAGCTGTACGTTCCCTGTACTTGTGCGGGGTGTTGGTGCGGGCGTTCCGGGGGCTGCGCCCCCAGACCCCCGCTGTCGGCCTGAACGGCCTCGTCCTCAAACGCCGGACGGGCTGGGTTTGCTGGCCGGCGCTGAAAAGATGCCGGACGGGCTGGGTTTTGGTGGCCGGCGCTGAAAAGGTGCCGGACGGGCTGAGCATGCGGACCGGCGTGGAGAAGTGGCGCCGGTGCAGCCTCACATGTCGGACGGGCGGAATGCGGTCACCGGCGTTGAAAGGTCACCCCGGGATCAGGCCGTCGTCGCTCAGCAGGTCCCGGACTTCCTCCAGGGTCGCGTCCGGGGACGGGAGGATGAGCTCCGACGGCTCCAGGGAGTCGTCAGGGAGCGGTTCGCCCAGTTCGCGGACCTTGGCCAGGAGGGCCTGGAGGGTCTCGCGGAAGGCGGGGCCGTCGCCGTTCTGCACTTCCCTCAGGAGTACGTCGTCCAGCTTGTTCAGCTCGGTGAGGTGGCCGTCGGCCAGCCTCACCTGCCCCTCCCCCATGATCCGTACGATCATGTCGCCCTCCTCAGGCGTGGGCCGTCACATCACGTCACTGCTTGTCGAAGCGCGGGGTGTCCTGCGGCTGGGAGGAGGACTGCGACTGGGACTGGTCCTTGCCGCCCTCGATCGCCTGCTGCGAGGCCGAACCTCCGGCCAGCTCCGCCTTCATCCGCTGGAGTTCCAGCTCTACATCCGTACCACCCGACAGCCGTTCCAGCTCGGCCTGGATGTCGTCCTTGGCCATGCCGGTCGGATCGTCCAGGGCTCCGGAGGCGAGCAGTTCGTCGATGGCGCCGGCGCGGGCCTGGAGCTGCTGGGTCTTGTCCTCGGCGCGCTGGATGGCAAGCCCGACATCGCCCATCTCCTCGGAGATGCCGCTGAAGGCCTCGCCGATCCGGGTCTGTGCCTGGGCCGCCGTGTACGTGGCCTTGATGGTCTCCTTCTTCGTACGGAAGGCGTCCACCTTGGCCTGGAGGCGCTGGGCCGCGAGGGTGAGCTTCTCCTCCTCGCCCTGGAGGGTGGTGTGCTGTGTCTCCAGGTCCGTCACCTGCTGCTGGAGCGCGGCCCGGCGCGAGAGCGCCTCGCGGGCCAGGTCCTCACGGCCCAGCGCGAGCGCCTTGCGGCCCTGGTCCTCCAGCTTCGAGGACTGCGACTGCAACTGGTTGAGCTGGAGCTCCAGACGCTTGCGGGAGGTGGCGACGTCGGCCACACCCCGGCGCACCTTCTGAAGCAGCTCCAGCTGCTTCTGGTACGAGTAATCGAGGGTTTCGCGCGGGTCCTCGGCCCGGTCAAGGGCCTTGTTCGCCTTCGCGCGGAAGATCATCCCCATACGCTTCATGACACCGCTCATGGGCTTCGCGCGCCCCCTTCTGACGGACTCCAGCTCCAGCGACTGCAACAGAACCCACAGTACGGGCCCTGCATCCATTACCGCACTGTTCGGGGACGGATGCGCTCATCCCCAAGGACGACTGCCTACGGTCCCGCTCCGGCGTAAGGAGTAGGTGTTCCCCGGGTGACGACCCGGAGCCGACCGTCTGCGACGCCTCTCTTGTCCCCCTACAGACGACTGGTGTTGCCGGATCGTTCCCCACAGGACTGGGGTCCAACCCCATCCACCCCGTAAGCTTGGGTTTTGTGTTCCGTAGCCGTGCCAAGGAAGAGAAGGCCGCGACCGCCGACCAGGCCTCGCCGACCGACTCCAAGCAGCCCCGAGACCCTCAGGCCCCCAAGGGTCGGCCCACGCCCAAGCGCAGTGAGGCCCAGACCCAGCGCCGCAGCGTGGCCAACACCACGCTGACGCGCAAGGACGCCTCCAAGCGGCAGCGCGACGAGCGGCGGGTGCAGCTGGAGAAGCAGCGCCAGGCCCTGTCCGGCCGTGGCAACGAGCGGGATCTGCCGCTCCGTGACCGGGGCCCGATCCGCAAGTTCGCGCGTGACTACATCGACTCGCGCTTCAACGTCGCCGAGTTCTTCCTGCCGATGGCCGTGGTGATCCTGGTGCTCAGCGTGGTGCAGGTGCCCGCGCTGCAGAACATCGCGCTGCTCCTGTGGCTCGTGATCATCATCCTGATCCTGGTGGACACGTTCCTGAACGTGTTCCGGATCCGCAAGCAGCTCGCCGAGCGCTTCCCGGGCCAGGACACCAAGGGCACGGTCTGGTACTCGCTGATGCGCTCCCTCCAGATGCGTCGACTCCGGCTGCCGAAGCCGCAGGTCAAGCGCGGAGAGCGGCCCTGAGCGCGGACTCCTTCTCCGGGGGCGCGGCGGAAGCCTGGCTGGCGAAGCTGGGCGGGCTGCGGGACGTCGTACGCCAGGAGCTGGTGGCCCGGCAGCTCGACGAGCAGATAGCCGGCCGGTATCCGGTCGGGCAGCGGCTGCGGGTGCTCGACGTCGGGATGGGCCAGGGCACGCAGGCGCTGCGGCTGGCCCGGGCCGGGCATCAGGTGACCGGGCTCGAACAGGAACCGACGATGATCGCCGCGGCCCGCGAGGCGCTGTCCGGTGAGCCGGAGGGCATCCGGGAGCGGGTGCGGATCATCGAGGGCGACGGCCGGGACACGGGCGTGCACTTCCTGCCGGGCAGTTTCGACGTCGTGCTCTGTCATGGCGTACTCATGTACGTGTCCGAGCCCGATCCGCTGCTCGCGGGTCTTGCCCGGATGCTGGCGCCGGGCGGGCTGCTGTCCCTTCTGGTGCGGAACGCCGACGCGCTGGCGATGCGGCCCGGGCTGTCCTGGGACTGGGCGAGCGCACTGACCGCGTTCGACTCGACCGCCTACCGCAACCGGCTGGGCCTGGATGTGCGGGCGGACCGGCTGGACACCCTGACGGCCACGCTGGCCGGGATCGGGGCGCCGCTGCAGGCCTGGTACGGCGTGCGGGTCTTCACCGACACGGCTCCGGAAGGCGTCGAGATCCCGGATGACGTGGAGCCGCTGCTGGCCGCCGAGGAGCGGGCCGGGCGGACCGATCCGTACCGGGCGGTGGCCGCGCTGCTGCATCTGTGCGGCGTGCGGGGCTGAGCACAGGCCTGCGGCGAGAGGCCCGTTCGGGTCAGCAGCACAAGCCGGGCATTCACCCCAAAGAGAGACTCGGCGTATGGACTCTTCCCGTACCCGAACCCGTACGCGTGCCCTGCGGCCCGTGGCTTTTCTCGCCTGTTCGCTCGCGCTGGTCGCGGGGTGTTCGGGCGCCGGGTCCTCGTCGTCCTCCTCGTCCTCCTCGTCCTCCTCGTCCTCCTCGAAGAAGGGTGACGGCTCGACGACACAGGCCGCCGAGGCCGCCGTACCGATGGCGGGCAACGACCTGCAGAGCGACTACCAGAAGGTGATCAAGGAGGTCCTGCCGTCGGTCGTGCAGATCCAGGCCAGCGGTGATCTGGGGTCGGGGGTCGTGTACGACGACCAGGGGCACATCGTCACCAACGCCCATGTCGTCGGGAACGAGAAGACCTTCAAGGTGACCACCGCGAACAGCGAGGACGTGCTCACCGCCAAGCTCGTCTACTCGTATCCCGAGCAGGACCTGGCCGTGGTCAAGCTGGACAAGGTGCCGGACGGGCTCAAGGCGGCGACCTTCGCCGACTCCGCCAAGGTCCAGGTCGGGCAGATCGTCCTCGCCATGGGCTCGCCGCTGGGACTGTCGTCCAGCGTGACGCAGGGCATCGTGTCGGCGACCGGACGGACCGTCAGCGAGGGCAGCAGCGACGGGGGGACGGGCGCGACCATCGCCAACATGGTGCAGACCTCGGCCGCGATCAACCCCGGCAACAGCGGGGGCGCGCTGGTCAACCTCGACGGGCAGGTCATCGGCATCCCGACGCTCGCGGCGACCGACCCGAACCTCGGGGGCGGGGCCGCGCCCGGGATCGGGTTCGCGATCCCGGCCTCGATGGTGAAGACGGTCGCCGGTCAGATCGTCAAGGACGGCAAGGTGACCGACTCGGGGCGGGCCGCGCTCGGCATCACCGGCCGTACGGTCGTGGACGACAACTACCAGGCGGCCGGGGTGGCCGTGGTCGAGGTGAAGAGCGGCGGAGCCGCGGACAAGGCCGGCATCCGGGCCGGCGACATCATCACGAAGCTCGGCGACACGGACATCAGCACGATCACCTCCCTGTCGGAGGCGCTGGCGTCCGAGAAGCCGGGGCAGAGGACGACGGTGACGTACACGCGCAACGGCGCGTCGAAGAAGGTCGATGTGACGCTGGGCGAGCAGTGAGAGGGGGCGGCCAGTATTTTCTCCGGCCGCCCCCTCTCCCCCGATTACGCCTCCTCGGCGTGCAGGCTCATCGGGCCGTAGATCTCCGTGGAGTCCTCGAACAGCCGTACCTGGTCCGCGCCACCCGCGACGAGGTCCTTCCACACCTCGCCGAGCCAGGACTCCGCGTCCCCCTGCGTGGTGAACTCCTCCGGCGGGACCGCGGGTTCGACCTCGGTCCCGTCGGACTTCTCGAACCGCCAGATCCATGCCGCCATGTACGCCTCCAAGGTCTCAGCGCATGCAGAGCAGAAGCCGGATCTTGAGTCCGGCTTCTGCCGAGCAGCCTATTCGCTCCGGTGGGTGAGTGGTGGATGAGCTGCGGATATTCGGTCGGGTGCAGGTCGGTGGGGGCTGGGCGCGCCCCGCGGCGGAGCCGCGAATGTCACAGCCCCGCGCCCCTTGGGTGGGTCCAGGTCGCGCATGTCTACAAGTCAACGGAGAAAATCGACCCGTGGAACTCACTCTGCTCGGCACCGGTGCCCCCGCGGGCCTCCCCCGCCTCGACTGTCCCTGTGCGGCCTGTGCCGTGTCGCTCGGAGTTGACGCCCGGGCGGCCACCGCCGTGCTCGTCGACGGGACGCTGTTGCTGGATCTGACGCCGGGGGCCGCGTTCGCGGCGGCTCGGGCCGGGCATTCGCTGGGCGGTGTGCGGCAGGTGCTGTTGTCGCATCCGCACGACGGGCCCGCGGTGGAGGTGCCGGTGGGGCTGCCGCAGCCGGGGCGGGTGCCGGACGGGCGGGAGCTGGCGCTGCTGACGGGGCACCGGGTGCGGGCGGTGGCGGTGGACTCGCCCGGTACCGGGTACGCCGTCACGGGCCCGGACGGGCAGCGGGTGCTGTATCTGCCGCCCGGGGCCGCGCCGGCCGGGTTGGAGGAGGGGAGCGTCGAGTCGTACGACATGGTGCTCGCCGATGTGGTGGGGCGGCCGGACGCGCTGGCCAAGTTGCGGGCGGTGGGGGCGATGGGGCCCGCGACCGATGTGATCGCCGTGCATCTGGACCACGATGTGCCGCCGGGCGCGGAGTTGGCGCGGCGGCTGGCCGCCGTGGGGGCGCGGGCCGTGCCGGACGGGTCGACGCTGACCGTGGGGGTCTACGAGGACGTGCCCGATGTGCCGCGGCGGACGCTGGTGCTGGGCGGGGCGCGGTCCGGGAAGTCGGTGGAGGCGGAGCGGCGGCTGGAGGCGTTCCCCGATGTGCTGTACGTCGCGACCGGCGGCTCGCGCAACGGGGACACCGAGTGGGCCTCGCGGGTCTCCGCGCACCGGGAGCGGCGGCCGGGGTCGTGGCGTACGGCGGAGACCTGTGACCTGGTGCCGTTGCTGGCGCAGGACGGGCCGCCGTTGCTGATCGACTGTCTGTCGTTGTGGCTGACGGACGCGATGGACTCCGTGGGGGCCTGGGACGACACGGAGTGGGGGGACGGCGGGGAGAAGCAACTGCGGGAGCGGGTGCGGGAGTTGACCGCCGCCGTGCGGGCCACCCGGCGGACCCTGGTCGCCGTGTCGAACGAGGTCGGCTCGGGGATCGTGCCGGCGACCGCGTCCGGGCGCCGGTACCGGGACGAGCTCGGGCGGTTGAACGCCGCGATCGCCGGTGAGTGCGAGCACGTGCTGCTGGTGGTGGCGGGGCAGGCGATCGCGCTACGGGGCTGACGGCTTCCGGCGCGCGATCAGTCGCTGCGGGGCCGGGAGCCGGTCCTGGAGGCCGCGGTGCTCGGTGACGATCTCGCAGTCGTGGGGCTCCAGTTGGGCGCGCAGGTCCTCCGGGCGTCCTTCCAGCAGGAGGAGGCCGCCGGGGCGCAGGACCGTGAGGGCCGCGTGGAGTTCGGCGGCGGGGTCGGGGGCGGGGGTGCGGTCGCGGAGGAGGGTGACGACGTCGTAGCGGGCGTGCAGGGCGGAGGTGATGTGCGGGTCGGTGAGGTGGCCGGCGTGGGCCTCTTCGATGCGTTCGGCGGCGCGGGCGCGGACGGCTCGCGGGGTGGGGTCGAGGCCGTCGAAGGAGGTGTAGGGGAAGAGTCCCTTCGCGGTCTCGGGGAAGTGGGCGTCGCCGGTGCCGACGTCGAGCCAGCTCTCCGGTTCGGGGAGCAGGCGCAGGATCGCGCGGGCCAGTGTCCGGTGACGGCGTCGCTCGTCGAGGGCGCTGACGCGGGTGCGCAGGCTGTTCATGGCGGCTCCCGGGGACGTACGGCAAAACGGTACAAAACGATACGTACGGGATACGGATCCTGGAGGCAAGGACGTCCGGGGCGCGTGGTGACCATGTGGCTCTGTCGCGCACGATCGCTGCCGGTACTGTTCGGCGAATGAGCTCGCTTAATCTCGACGACTTCACCGATCTGATCGAGCGCCCCGACGGCGGTGTGCGCCGTGACGCCGAGGCGCGGCGCGAACGTCAGATCGTGCCGCCCGGGTCGCTGGGCCGACTCGACGACCTGGGTGAGTGGCTGGCGGCGGCGCAGTCCTCCGTGCCGGTGCGGCCGGTCGAACGACCGCGCGTGGTGTTGTTCGCGGGCGACCACGGGGTCGCCGAACTCGGTGTGTCGGCCCGACCCGCGGGCAGCGCCGGGGAGTTGGTGCGGTCGGTCCTGGAGGGCGGCAGCCCGGCCGCGGTGCTCGCCCGGCGGCTCGGGGTGCCGGTGCGGATCGTGGACATGGCCCTGGACTGCGAGCCGGACTCGCTGCCCGACGAGGTCGTGAAGCACCGGGTACGGCGGGGCAGCGGGCGGATCGACATCGAGGACGCGCTGACGCTGGAGGAGGCGACGGCCGCGTTCGAGGCGGGTGTCGCCGTCGCGAACGACGAGGCCGACTCCGGTACGGATCTGGTGGTCCTCGGCGATGTGAGCGTCGGCGGCACGACCCCGGCCTCCGTACTGATCGCCGCGCTGTGCGGGACCGACGCGTCCGTGGTCACCGGGCGGGGCGGCCTCGCGATCGACGACCTGGCGTGGATGCGCAAGTGCGCGGCGATCCGGGACGCGCTGCGGCGGGCCCGGCCCGTGCTCGGGGACCAGTTGCAGCTGCTCGCGACGGTGGGCGGCGCCGACCTCGCCGCGATGACCGGGTTCCTGCTGCAGAGTGCCGTACGGAAGCTGCCGGTGATCCTGGACGGGGTGGTGGCCGCCGCGTGCGCGCTGGTGGGTCAGCGGGTCGCGTTCCGGGCGCCGGACTGGTGGCTGGCCGGACAGAACAGCGGGGAGCCGGGGCAGGCGAAGGCGCTGGACCGGATGGCGCTGGAGCCGCTGCTCGACCACGGCGTGACCGTCGGCGAGGGCGCGGGCGCGCTGCTCGCGCTGCCACTGGTACAGGCCGCGGCGGCACTGGCGGCCGAACTCCCGCTCAGGCCGGAGGAGTTGGAGGAGACGGAGGAGTCTTCTCCCTCGGTGGAGCCCGTTGCGGTGGCGGAGCCCGCGGCTGCCGCGGAGCCGCCCGTACCCGTTGCGGTCGCGGAGACCGCGGCTCCCGCAGAGCCGCCGAGCGCCGCCCGGCCGGAGCGGGCCGCGGAGCCGGAGAGCGCCGCGAGGTCGGAACAGTCCGCGAGGCCGGAGGCAGCCGTGGGGTCGGAGACGGCCGCGAGGCCGGAGGCAGCCGTGGGGTCGGAAGCGGCTGAGGGGCCGGAGAAGACCGCGGAGCCGGAGACGGCCGAGGACCCTGCCGAGGTCGGGGCGCCCGCCGATACGCGGAAGCCCGTCGACGTCGAGAAGCCTCAGGAGTGATCCGAGCGTGATCGTTGCGGCGACGGATAAGAACCGTTCGCCGCAACAACACCCATATGATCCTCCTTCATGGGAGATGTCCGGGTCGGGCCCGTTCAGGAACGTCACAGCACAGGCGCCTCACGGCGGGCCGCGGCCTTCGCCGTCTGGTATCTACGGGCCGTCGCGTTCATCAACTTCCTCAGCGCGGCATGGGTTTCGCTGGGGCAGGACGTACGACGGCACAACCAGGAGAACTTCTTCACGCCGTATCTGCTGACGGCCGGTTTCGCGTCCGGGGTGTTCACGGCGTTCCTCGCCATCACCATGCGGCGCCGCAAACGGGCCGCGTGGATCCTGAACCTGGTGGTCAGCGGGCTGTTCCTGGCGCTGTTCGGGTTCGCGATGTCGTTCCAGGAGATCCGCCAGTACGCGCAGAACTGGATCTCCCTGGGGCTGACCGCGGCCTTCGTCGCCGCGCTGCTGGTGGGGCGCCGGGAGTTCTACGCGAAGGGCGACCGGTCCAACCCCCGGCTGGCCGCCGTCGTCGCCGTCGGCGGCACGCTGGCCGCCTCGCTGCTGGCCGGGCTGCTGGTGACGGTCACCAACCAGGCGCACGACGCGTCCCGTTCGACGTTCGTGGAGCGCTGGCACTACGGCGCGTTCCGGCTGGTCACGATCGACGCCCCGGAGAACCGCTTCCCCGGGATCTGGACCCCGAACTGGGTCAACGTCGCCATCAACGTGCTCAGCACGCTCCTCGTCCTCGCCGTCTTCTACGCCGCCTTCCGCTCCCGGCGCGCCGTCGACCCGCTCACCGAGGACGACGAGAAGCAACTGCGGGCGCTCCTTGAGCGACAGGGCGAGCGGGACTCGCTCGGGTACTTCGCGCTGCGCCGGGAGAAGAGCGTCGTGTGGTCGCCGACCGGCAAGGCCGCCGTCGCCTACCGGGTGGTGGGCGGGGTGTCGCTGGCCTCCGGCGACCCCATCGGCGACCCGGAGGCGTGGCCCGGCGCGATCGAGCCCTGGCTCGCGGAAGCCCGCGTCCACGGGTGGATTCCGGCCGTCATGGGCGCGAGCGAGGAGGCGGGCACCGTCTACGCGCGGCACGGGCTCGACGCCCTCGAACTCGGGGACGAAGCCCTCGTCGAGGTCGCCGACTTCACCCTTGAGGGACGCGCCATGCGGACCGTGCGGCAGGCCTACAACCGGGTGAAGCGCGCCGGGTACACGGTCCGCATCCGGCGCCACGAGGACATTCCGGCCGAGGAGATGGCGTATCTGCTGAAGCGGGCCGACGACTGGCGGGACGGGGCCACCGAGCGCGGGTTCAGCATGGCGCTGGGCCGGCTCGGCGACCCGGACGACGGGCAGTGCGTGATGCTCGAATGCACCGACGGGGACGGCGAGTTGAGGGCGGTGCTGTCCTTCGTGCCGTGGGGCCCGCACGGGCTGTCGCTGGACCTGATGCGCCGGGACCGCGACTCCGACAACGGGCTCATGGAGTTCATGGTGATCGAACTCCTGCGCCGCGCCCAGGACATCGGAATCACCCAGGTCTCGCTCAACTTCGCCATGTTCCGCTCGGTCTTTGAACGTGGGGCGCGGATCGGCGCCGGACCGGTGCTGCGGCTGTGGAGGTCACTCCTCAGCTTCTTCTCCCGGTGGTGGCAGATCGAGTCGCTGTACCGGGCCAACGCCAAGTACCGGCCCATCTGGGAACCCCGGTTCCTGCTCTTCGAGAAGAGCGCGGACCTGCTGCGCATCGGTCTCGCGTCGGCGCGCGCGGAGGGGTTCCTGGAGGCGCCGGGACTGCCGAAGTGGCTGCACCGCAAGCACCTGGAGACGCACAGATGAACCGCCTCGCCCGCTGGGCCCGCGCCGAATGGGGACTGCTCTACGTCACCGTGCGCGAGCCGATCCTGAAGCGGCGCCGGCGGGCGATCCCGATGACCATCTGGGCGGTATTGCTGACGGCGGCACTGCAGTTCGTGCAGAACCAGTCGTGGGGCTACCAGTTCGTGCAGGACGCGGGTGCGGTCCGGGCCGAGGACCCGCTGTGGCTGGCGCTCCTCCGCACCCCGCTCTCCCTCTTCGTCCCGGCGCTGGACCTCCCCGTGTGGGGCGCCCTGGCCCAGGTCCTGTTCGTCTTCGGCATCGCGGAGATCTGTATCGGCCGCCGGCACACTCTGGTCATCGCCTACGTCGCGACCCTCGCCGGCACGCTCTACGCCCGCCTCGGCATCCGGCTCGGCTTCGACAACGCCTTCGGGCTGCCGGGCTCGGACCGCCTGGTCGTGGACACGGGCCCCTCGGCCGCGGTGGTCGGCCTCGCGGTGTTCGTCGCGTGGCGCTACGGCGCGTACGCGACGGCGCTCGCGGTGACCGGGGCGATGGCCGTCGAGGTGATGCTGAAGGGCAACCTCGCCGGCAAGGAGCACCTTGCGGCGATCATCGCGGTGGGGCTGCTGTGTCTGGGTTCGGCGCTACGGCACCGGCGGCTGCGCGTGCGGTAGGCGCGGCGGGGGCTCGGTCACTGCCGGCCGGGGATCCGCACCGGCTCCGGATCCGGCTTGCCGCCGATCCAGTCCTGGAGGGCGCGGCGCGGGCCCGCCCAGCGGCGGTCGTGGTGGTAGGCGCGGAGGGTGGAGCGGGCCCGGGCCCGATGGCGGCGCTTGCGGTAGAAGCGCTTGGCCCAGGGGGAACCCGGGCGGGCCAGCCGGATCGCGCCGACGAGGGCGACCAGCGGGACGAGGACGCCGAAGACCGCCGTGCGGGCCTTGCCCTTGCTCAGGGCGATGAGGGAGAAGAGGAAGTTGACGCCGACGCTGACGATCACGCCGGCGCGGTCGTGGAGTTCGGCGGCGGTGAGGTCGTTGACGCCGAAGGGCGAGAAACCGGCGAGGACGAAGCCGACCAGGGCCGCCGTGAGCACCACCGCCTCGACACTCTTGCGGCCGGCCTCGGTCCAGTACACGTCGTCGAGATAGAGGATCAGTGCGAACTCGTCCAGCACCAGGCCCGCGCCGATGCCGAAGACGATCGCGAACAGCGCGGAGCCTACGCCGTAGCGCGTGCTGGCCACCGCGCCGAAGCCGCCGAGCACGGAGAGGACCACGCCCGGGACGACGTGGTGGATGTGCACGTCACCCGCCTTGATGTTGCCGAAGGGGCCCTTGCCCGCGCGGATCAGCCGGGTGATGACACGGGTGATGAGGAAGGTCAGGACGAAGGCGGTGAGCGCGAGGAGCAGGGGCAACTTGCCCGGCTCGACGATGTTGCGGTGCAGCCAATGTCCCATATGTGCACTTTAACGATGACCGCCGTTACCGCTCCCCGGACCGCCGGGTAACCTGCGCCGGTGTCCAAGACCCCGCCTCTCGACAGCCTCCGCTTCGCCTTCGGCACCCTGACGGTTCTACCGGTCAGGGTCACCCGCTGGGACCGGGAGGCCGCGCGCGGCGGAATGATGGCCGCCCCGGTCGTCGGGACGGTCGTCGGTGTGTGCTCGGCGGAGGTCGGGCTGTTGCTGCTGTTCCTCGGCGCGGGCGCACTGCTCGCGGCTGTCGCCACGGTTGCCGTGCCCGCCGTGCTCACCCGGGGGCTGCATCTGGACGGGCTCGCGGACACCGCCGACGGGCTCGGGAGCGGGAAGCCGGCGGAGGACGCGCTGCGGATCATGAAGCAGTCCGACATCGGGCCGTTCGGGGTGCTCAGCCTTGTCTTCGTTCTGCTGGCCCAGGTGGCCGTGCTGGCGCAGCTCTACGGGGACTCGTGGGGGCGGGGGGCGGCCGCGGCGATCGTGTCCGCGGTCGCCGCGCGGCTCGCGTTGACCTGGGCCGCCCGGGCGGGGGTGCCCGCGGCTCGGCCGGAGGGGCTGGGGGCCGCGGTTGCCGGGGTAGTGCCTGTGGGGGGTGCGGTGGCCGTGACCTTGTCCTACTTGGTGATCTCCGCGGCGCTCGGGCCGTTCTTCGGAGCGCAGGGCAGGGTGCGGGCGGTTGGTGCCGTTGTCGTGGCACTGGTTGTCGCCGAGATTCTGCTGCGGCACTGTCGGCGCCGGTTCGGCGGGGTCACGGGGGACGTGTTCGGGGGGCTTGCGGAGACTGCTGCCACGACTGCGCTTGTGGTGCTCGCGCTGGGTGGGTGAGCGCGGGTGCGTGGGGGCTGGTCGCGCAGTTCCCCGCGCCCCTGAGGGAGTTGCCCTGGGACTTGTTCAACAGGACCGGCGCCAGGCGCCCAGTTCGTACTTCTTCTCCAGTGAACTCAGCTTCAGGCGGCGGGAGTTCGCGCAGAACTTGGTGGTCGGGAGTTCGTACTCGACGTGGAAGACCGCCTTGTTCGCCTCGATGAAGGGCTTCAGGGTGTCGCATTCGCCGTACTGGGCGCACTGTTCGTTGACCGCGAAGTCGAAGTCGCCTACCAGGGCGGGGATTTGGTCGAGGTCGTTCTTGAGGCCGACCGCCATTCCACGGTCGTGGGCGAGCTTCGCGATGAGCCGGTTGTAGCGGAGTTGGTCGGCTGCCTTCAGGGGGAAGCCGGTGTCGTTCCGGTAGCCGTCCATGTTGTCGGGCTCCACCGCGTCGAAGCCCTTCGCACGGCACATGTCGAGGCGGGTCGCCATCAGCGGTTCGAGGACGGCCGTACGGCGGATGTCCAGCCAGCGTTCGCCCTTCCAGCCGTTGCCCTTGCCCAGCACCGACTTGGGGAACTTCCCGGCGTCGGGGCGGAAGTCCTCCCAGGCGCCGGTGGAGAGGTAGCAGATGACCTTGCGGCCCTTGTCGTGCAGCGCGGTCACCGTGGCCTTGGACTGGTCGAAGCCGTCGATGTCGTAGACCGGGACGTCGACGGAGGTGTCCAGGCGTCCGCTGAGCTGCCACTGCCAGGCCACACCCGGGCGGGGCTGCCAGCGTTTCCCCGTCTCCGGCTTGTCGTCGGGGGTGGAGGTGCAGCCCGCGAGGAGCAGGAGGAGGAACAGGGGGAACAGCGCGGCCGAGCGTCTCACGGGGCGGGCTCCAGGGTGTGGGGCAAGGTACCCCAGGGATGATCTCCCATGCCCGGTACCGCGCAGTACACCGAGGCTCCCCCGCTGTAGGCCGCGTAGTCCAGGCCGACCTCCGGGTGCGCCCAGGTGTAGGCGTCGACCTGCGGGATGCCGTACGTCGTCTCGTAGGCCTCCAGCGCGGTCTGTTCCGCCGAACCCGCCCCGAACGGCGCCTCGTTCGGCAGGACCACGCCCTGGAACCTGGCGCGGGGCGTGCCGTCGACCGTGTCGCCGAGGAAGGCCGCGTCGATCGTGGGGCGGCCCGAGTCGTTCAGGTTCACAGTCGTGTACGGGACGCCCTCGCTCTTCAGCTGGGCGGCGACGGCCTCGACGGGGCCGTCTCCGTTGTCCACGACCAGTACCGCGAGATCGGTGCGCGGCTCACCGGCCGCGGACACCGCGGGCGCCCGCAGGCCCAGCACCAGCAGTCCGGCCGCCGCCAGGACGCTGGCGCCGGCTCTCCATCGGTGCGTTGTCTGTGCCATGTCGTCCCTCCCCCGGGCGATCCTCCGGGTGGTCGTTTCGCGGAGGATCCACGGAAGTCGCGCAAACGGATGGGCGTGTCGCCCACAGGGACCTCACGCGTGTGACTCAGGGCATCCGGGGTCAGGACCGAGAAGTGGCCACTCCGGTTCCGGTGCGTACCGCAGCGCCTTTTCCGGGGGCCCCGCGCGAACGCCCCGTCACACACACGCGCGTAGGCTCCGTTCTGGGCCGTCACCAGCCCCCTGTGTCCACCGCCGCCGCAGGTCGGAAATAGGGTCGGTTGTCGGGCCCGGTCGACCCACCCCGTTCGACCACGGAACTTCACATCGGAAGCGAGAATTCACCACTGTGACTGCTCTCACTCTCAGCACCGCCGCGGCGCCCGGCCTGCGGGCCGACGCGATCGTGATCGGTGTCGGCAAGGGCGGCAAGGGCCCGGTCGTCGCACCGGGCGCCGACGCCGTGGACAAGGCGTACGACGGCAGGCTCGCCGGCGTCCTGGAGACCCTGGGCGCCTCCGGTGCCGAAGGCGAGATCACGAAGCTGCCCGCCCCGGCCGGCTTCAAGGCTCCGCTCGTGCTCGCGGTGGGGCTCGGCGCCGAGCCCAAGGACGGCGACGCGTACGACGCCGAGGCGCTGCGCCGGGCCGCCGGCGTCGCCGCCCGCGCCCTGACCGGTGCCAAGAAGGCCGCCTTCGCGCTGCCCCTCGCCGACGCGGCCGACGCCGGTGCGATCGCCGAGGGCGCGCTGCTCGGCGCGTACTCCTTCGACGCGTACAAGGACAACGGCAAGGACGCCAAGGGCAAGGGCCCGCTCGGCGAGGTCGCCCTGCTCGGCGGCAAGCCGCGCGACAAGGAGTACAAGGCGGCCGTAGAGCGTGCGCTGGCGGTCACCGAGGAGCTGAACCGCGCCCGCGACCTCATCAACACCCCGCCGAACGACCTCGACCCCGAGGCCTTCGCCGCCGTCGCGCAGACCGCGGCGAAGGAGCACGGCATCAAGGTCGAGGTGCTCGACGTGAAGGCCCTGGAGAAGGGCGGCTACGGCGGCATCCTCGGCGTCGGCGCCGGTTCCGCGGCCGGTCCGCGCCTGGTGAAGCTGTCGTACACGCACGCCGAGGCCACCAAGCACCTCGCGTTCGTCGGCAAGGGCATCACCTACGACTCGGGCGGCATCTCGCTCAAGCCGGCCGGACACAACGAGACGATGAAGTGCGACATGAGCGGTGCCGCCGCCGTGTTCGCGGCCGTGGTCTCCGCCGCCCGTCTCGGCCTCGCGGTCAACGTCACCGGCTGGCTGGCGCTCGCCGAGAACATGCCGTCCGGTTCCGCGACCCGTCCCGGTGACGTGCTGCGCATGTACAGCGGCAAGACCGTCGAGGTCCTCAACACGGACGCCGAGGGTCGGCTCGTCCTCGCGGACGCGCTGTGGGCGGCGTCGGCGGAGAAGCCGGACGCGATCGTGGACGTGGCGACGCTGACCGGCGCGATGGTGCTGGCTCTGGGGAGCCGGACCTTCGGGGTCATGGCGAACGACGACGCGTTCCGTGCGGCGATCGTCGACGCGGCGGAGGAGGTCGGTGAGCCGTCGTGGCCGATGCCGCTGCCGGAGCACCTGCGCAAGGGGATGGACTCCCCCACCGCCGACATCGCGAACATGGGTGAGCGGATGGGCGGCGGGCTGGTCGCGGGGCTGTTCCTGCGGGAGTTCGTGGGTGAGGGGATCACCTGGGCGCACCTCGACATCGCGGGGCCCGCGTTCAACGAGGGCGGCCCGTTCGGTTACACGCCCAAGGGTGGGACCGGGTCCGCGGTGCGTACGTTGGTGCGGCTCGCGGAGCTGACCGCCGCGGGGGATCTGGGCTGACGTTCGCCCAGTAGCTCGATGCGCCGAGGTGCGCGGGCGACTGCGGGCCGGCTGTGGCCGGTCACGCAGTTCCCCGCGCCCCTGCGTATCTCACCTCAGCCGGTGTTCTCATGTGAGCGTGTGGCGTCTCACACCCCAGCCCGGCGTCTCGTTAGTCCTCGACAAGTGCGAAGATGGGCTCGGCAGGACAGGGCCCCCACCACAGGGCCGAAAGAAAGAGCGGCCGGACACCAGCCGCCGCCCGGTCACTGACGACCGGCGTACGGCGCACATGCATGGAGGACGTGACGTGGCGAACGACGCCAGCACCGTTTTCGACCTAGTGATCCTCGGCGGTGGTAGTGGCGGTTACGCCGCGGCGCTGCGCGGGGCCCAGCTGGGACTGGACGTCGCCCTGATCGAGAAGGACAAGGTCGGCGGCACCTGCCTGCACCGGGGATGCATCCCCACCAAGGCTCTGCTCCACGCGGGCGAGATCGCCGACCAGGCCCGCGAGAGCGAGCAGTTCGGCGTCAAGGCCACCTTCGAGGGCATCGACGTACCGGCCGTCCACAAGTACAAGGACGGTGTCGTCTCCGGCCTGTACAAGGGACTGCAGGGTCTGATCGCGTCCCGCAAGGTGCACTACATCGAGGGTGAGGGGCGGCTCTCCTCCCCCACCTCCGTCGACGTCAACGGCCAGCGCATCCAGGGCCGCCACGTCCTGCTGGCGACCGGCTCCGTGCCGAAGTCGCTGCCGGGCCTGGAGATCGACGGCAACCGGATCATCTCCTCGGACCACGCCCTCGTCCTGGACCGCGTGCCGCAGTCCGCGATCATCCTGGGCGGCGGTGTCATCGGCGTGGAGTTCGCCTCCGCGTGGAAGTCCTTCGGCGCCGACGTGACGATCGTCGAGGGCCTCAAGCACCTCGCCCCCCTTGAGGACGAGAACTCCTCCAAGCTTCTTGAGCGCGCGTTCCGCAAGCGCGGCATCAAGTTCAACCTGGGCACCTTCTTCTCGAAGGCCGAGTACACCGAGTCCGGTGTCAAGGTCACTCTCGCCGACGGCAAGGAGTTCGAGGCCGAGCTGCTGCTCGTCGCCGTCGGCCGCGGCCCCGTCTCCGCCGGTCTCGGCTACGAGGAGCAGGGCGTCGCGATGGACCGCGGCTACGTCCTGGTCGACGAGTACATGCGGACGAACGTCCCGACCATCTCCGCCGTCGGCGACCTCGTCCCGACCCTCCAGCTCGCGCACGTCGGCTTCGCCGAGGGCATCCTGGTGGCGGAGCGGCTGGCCGGTCTGAAGGCCGTCCCGATCGACTACGACGGTGTCCCCCGGGTGACCTACTGCCACCCCGAGGTCGCCTCCGTGGGCATCACCGAGGCCAAGGCCAAGGAGATCTACGGCGCGGACAAGGTCGTCGCTCTGAAGTACAACCTCGCGGGCAACGGCAAGAGCAAGATCCTCAACACCTCCGGCGAGATCAAGCTCGTCCAGGTGAAGGACGGTGCCGTGGTCGGCGTCCACATGGTCGGCGACCGCATGGGCGAGCAGGTCGGCGAAGCCCAGCTGATCTACAACTGGGAGGCGCTGCCCGCCGAGGTCGCGCAGCTCATCCACGCCCACCCGACGCAGAACGAGGCGCTCGGCGAGGCCCACCTGGCGCTGGCCGGCAAGCCTCTCCACTCCCACGACTGACCCCCTCGGTCGGACGACGACACAGACTTCCGCAATTCGTAAGGAGCAACCGAAACCATGGCGGTTTCCGTAACCCTTCCGGCGCTCGGTGAAAGCGTCACCGAGGGCACTGTCACCCGCTGGCTGAAGGCCGAGGGCGAGCGCGTCGAGGCCGACGAGCCGCTGCTGGAGGTGTCGACCGACAAGGTCGACACCGAGATCCCCTCGCCCGTCGCCGGTGTCCTGGCCTCCATCAAGGTGGCCGAGGACGAGACCGTCGAGGTCGGCGCCGAGCTGGCCGTGATCGACGACGGCACCGGCGCGCCCGCCGCCGCCCCGGCCCCGGCCGCCGAGCCCGTTGCGGCTCCGGCCCCCGCTGCCGCCCCGGCGCCCGTCGCCGAGGCCCCCGCGGCTCCGGCGCCCGCCCCGGCCGCACCCGCCCCCGCTGCCGCCGCTCCGGCCGGTGGTGCTTCCGGTACCGACGTGGTCCTGCCCGCACTGGGCGAGTCCGTCACCGAGGGCACCGTCACCCGCTGGCTGAAGGCGGTCGGCGAAGAGGTCGCCGAGGACGAGCCCCTCCTCGAGGTCTCCACCGACAAGGTCGACACCGAGATCCCCTCGCCGGTCGCCGGCGTGCTGCTGGAGATCCTGGTCGGCGAGGACGAGACCGCCGAGGTCGGCGCCAAGCTCGCCGTCGTCGGCGCCGCGGGTGCCGCTCCTGCGGCTGCCCCGGCCCCCGCCGCCCCGGCACCCGCTCCCGCGGCCGCCGCTCCGGCTCCGGCCGCCCCCGCGGCTCCGGCCCCCGCGCCGGTCGCGCCTCCGGCCCCGGCTCCGGCGCCCGCCCCGGTCGCCGCACCGGCTCCGGTCGCCCCCTCCGCCCCGGCCCCCGCGCCGGTCGCGGCCCCGGCTCCGGTGGCCCCGGCCGCTCCGGCGCCCGCCGCATCGCAGGCCACGGACGACGGCGCCTACGTGACCCCGCTGGTGCGCAAGCTCGCCGCCGAGAACGGCGTCGACCTGTCCACCGTCAAGGGCACCGGCGTCGGCGGCCGTATCCGCAAGCAGGACGTCATCGCCGCCGCCGAGGCCGCGAAGGCCGCCGCCGCTGCTCCGGCTCCCGCAGCCGCTGCCGCTCCGGCCGCCGCCGCGAAGAAGACGCCGACCCTGGAGGCCTCGCCCCTCCGCGGCCAGACCGTGAAGATGCCCCGCATCCGCAAGGTCATCGGCGACAACATGGTCAAGGCGCTGCACGAGCAGGCGCAGCTGTCCTCGGTCGTCGAGGTCGACGTCACGCGCCTGATGCGGCTGCGCGGCCAGGCGAAGGACTCCTTCGCGGCGCGTGAGGGCGTCAAGCTCTCCCCGATGCCGTTCTTCGTCAAGGCGGCGGCCCAGGCGCTGAAGGCCCACCCGGCCATCAACGCCCGGATCAACGTCGAAGAGGGCACGATCACCTACTTCGACACCGAGAGCGTCGGTATCGCGGTGGACTCCGAGAAGGGCCTGATGACCCCGGTCATCAAGCACGCGGGCGACCTGAACATCGCCGGTATCGCCAAGGCCACCGCCGAGCTCGCGGGCAAGGTCCGGGCGAACAAGATCACCCCGGACGAGCTGTCCGGCGCGACCTTCACCATCTCCAACACCGGTTCGCGCGGCGCGCTCTTCGACACGATCATCGTGCCCCCGAACCAGGTCGCGATCCTCGGCATCGGCGCCACGGTCAAGCGCCCCGCCGTCATCGAGACGGAGGAGGGCACGGTCATCGGCGTCCGCGACATGACGTACCTGACCCTCTCCTACGACCACCGCCTGGTGGACGGCGCCGACGCGGCCCGTTACCTGACGGCCGTCAAGGCGATCCTGGAGGCGGGCGAGTTCGAGGTCGAGCTCGGCCTGTAACCCACCTCGCTTGTACGGCGCCCCCGTTCCGGAGCCTTCCGGGCGGGGGCGCCCCGCGTTTCCCGGGCGGGCGGCCCGTCGTATGCCGCTCGCATCCCGGCGTACGATCCCGTCGAGGGCCGGGCGCCGATGTCGCCGCCGGGCTGTGCGCGCAGCACCGTGACGGCGCCGTGCTCCCACTCGTCCCTACCGAGGACGTGGAAACCCCTGCCGGCCCGGCCGAACTCCTGGGCACCGTCCGGTCTCACGAGGACACGGGCGCCCACGGGGCCGCGGCGCCGGCCATGTTCCGCCGCCGCGCGGCGGCCGACGTGCCGCCCGCCGCGACGGACGTCGGCCGAGACCCGGCCGCCCCCACGGCGATACCGCCACAGCCGCCAGCCCGACCCCCGCGCTCCCGGATTCCGCTGCTCACCGCGTCCCCCGACGCGCCCGGGGCCGACCGCACCACCCGCCCCACCAGCGTGTAAGTCTCGTCTCACCTGCATGAAAGCGCCCCCGTGCGCCCCTCCCGAGCGGGTGTGCGGCCTTATTGTCTAAACGTCAAACGCCCTTAAGGAGCTCTCATGACCGCGCCCGTCGTCCACTCGCTGCGCGAACAGATCCGCGAGCACATCGTGGAGGGGATCGTGAGCGGCCGCTGGAAGCCGGGCGAGCGGATCGTGGAGCGGCGGATCGCGACCGAGCTGGAGGTCAGCCAGACGCCGGTGCGGGAGGCGCTGCGCGAGCTGGAGTCGCTGCGGCTGATCGAGTCGGCGCCGAACAAGGGCGTCCGCGTGCGGAATCTGACGGCGGCCGACCTGGAGGAGAGCTACCCGGTGCGGGCCGGTCTGGAGGCGATCGCGGCGGAGCTGGCGGCCGAGAAGCTGGCCGAGGACTGCTCGGCGCTCGAACCGCATGTGGCCGCGCTGTACGAGGCGGACCGCGCGGCCGACGGGACGGGCCAGGTGCGGCACACGGTGGGCTTCCACCGGGAGCTGGTGCGGGCGGCCGGCAACTCGGTGCTGCTGCACACCTGGGAGGGCCTCGGCATCGAGGTGTTCACGGCGCTGTCGATCCGTTGGCTGGGGACGGTGCAGCAGTCGTACGCGGAGGAGCACGAGGAGCTGGTGGCCGCGTTCCGGCGCCGGGATCCGCGGATCGCGGAGCTGGTGAAGGCGCACGTTCTGGGCTGCGCCCCGCGCCCCTGAACACCGCGCCCACTTCACCCCTACGGGGCGCGGGGCTGTGACATTTACGGCTCCGCCGCGCGGGCGCGACCAGCCCCCACGCACCTGCACCCCACACACAACCCGAGCCCCCCCGCCCTGAACACGCTGCCCCACAGGAGCGCTCCCCCGCTCAAAAGACCCCTCCGACCTGCGAAAACCCCGGGCGCCTACGACACCCGGTGCCGCCGCCGGAGGCACCGCGTGCCGACTTTCTCGTAATCAAGATATTTTGCCCGGGAACCTTTGATCGATCATCGATCAGGGAGTTACAGTCACCGACGGGCCCGCGGCGGAAGCCGCAAAGTGTCACAGCACAAGGGCCCGCCGCCCTGTCCTGCCAAAGACCAAGGGCACCCCCGAAAACCCCTTGCCGACGAGGGAACCCCCCTTCGACTGAGGAAGGCGGCGTTATGACCGACCCCTACGCCATCCAGCCGAGCGAGCTCGACCAGCTCCCGGACCGCGACCCCGAGGAGACCGCCGAATGGCAGGCCTCCCTGGACGCCGTCGCGAAGGCTGCCGGCCCGCACCGCGCCGCGTATCTGATGCGCCGCACGCTGGAGCGCGCGGAGGGCAACGGCATCGCGCTGCCCAAGCTCCTCGAGACCGACTACGTCAACACCATCCCGACCGCCGCCGAGCCGGCCGCGCCCGGTGACGAGGCGCTGGAGCGCCGGATCACCGCGTGGAACCGCTGGAACGCGGCGGCGATGGTGACCCGGGGCGCGAAACACGGCGTCGGCGGCCACATCGCCACCTTCGCCTCGGCGGCCTGGCTGTACGAGACCGGCTTCAACCACTTCTTCAAGGGCAAGGAGGCGGACGGCTCCGGCGACCAGCTCTACATTCAGGGCCACGCCTCCCCCGGCATCTACGCCCGCGCCTTCCTCGACGGCCGCCTCACCGAGGCGCACCTCGACAACTTCCGCCAGGAGGCGGGCGGCAACGGCCTCCCGTCGTACCCGCACCCGCGCCGCCTGCCCTGGCTGTGGGAGTTCCCGACGGTGTCGATGGGCCTCGGCCCGCTCTCCGCGATCTACCAGGCGCGCTTCAACCGCTACCTCACCGCACGCGGCATCAAGGACGTCTCCCAGTCCCACGTCTGGGCCTTCCTCGGCGACGGCGAGATGGACGAGCCGGAGTCGACGGCCGCCCTCGCACTGGCGAGCCGCGAGGGTCTGGACAATCTCACCTTCGTCATCAACTGCAACCTGCAGCGCCTCGACGGCCCGGTCCGCGCGAACTTCAAGATCGTGCAGGAGCTGGAGGCCCAGTTCCGGGGCGCCGGCTGGAACGTCGTCAAGTCGCTGTGGGGCAACGCCTGGGACGAGCTGTTCCGGCTCGACACCACGGGCGCGCTCGTACGACGCCTGCGCGAGGTACCCGACGCCCAGGTGCAGACGTACCAGACGCGTGACGCGGCCTACATCCGCGAGGACTTCTTCGGCAAGGACCCGGCGCTCGTCGAGCTGGCGAAGCTGCTGAGCGACGACAAGATCCTGGAGTGTTTCCACCTCTCCCGCGGCGGTCACGAGTCCCGCAAGGTGTACGCGGCCTACAAGGCGGCCCTGGACCACAAGGGCGGCCCGACCGTCATCCTGGCCCAGACCGTCAAGGGCCACACCCTCGGCGAGGGCTTCGCGTCGAAGAACGCCAACCACCAGATGAAGAAGCTGTCGACGGACGAGTTCAAGCAGATGCGTGATCTGCTCGAACTCCCCATCAAGGACAGCGACTTCGTCGACGGGGTCGTGCCCTACGGCCACCCCGGCGCCGACTCCCCCGAGGTCCGCTACCTCCAGGAGCGGCGCGCGGCCCTCGGCGGTCCGGCCCCGGCCCGCCGTACGCACGCGATCGCTCCGCTGCCCTCCGCTTCGGAGAAGGCGTTCGCGTCCTTCGACAAGGGCTCGGGCAGCCAGAACGTGGCGACGACGATGGCCTTCGTCCGCCTGGTCAAGGACCTGGTCCGCGACAAGGAGACGGGCAAGCGCTGGGTGCCGATCGTCCCCGACGAGGCGCGCACCTTCGGCATGGAGTCGCTGTTCCCGTCGCTGGGGATCTACTCCCCCAAGGGCCAGACGTACGAGCCCGTCGACCGCGACCAGCTCATGTACTACAAGGAAGCCAAGAACGGCCAGATCCTCAACGAGGGGATCACCGAGGCCGGTTCGATGGCGGACTTCATCGCCGCGTCCACGTCGTACGCGACGCACGGCGAGGCGATGATCCCCTTCTACATCTTCTACTCGATGTTCGGCTGGCAGCGCACGGCCGACCAGATGTGGCAGCTCGGCGACCAGCTCGGCCGCGGCTTCCTGGTCGGTGCGACGGCGGGCCGTACGACGCTGACGGGCGAGGGACTCCAGCACGCGGACGGTCACTCGCCGGTGATCGCGGCGACGAACCCGGCGGCGCTGTCGTACGACCCGGCGTTCGCGTACGAGGTCGCGGCGATCGTGAAGGACGGCATCCGCCGGATGTACGGCGAGGCCGCGCCCGGCGAGGACCCGAACGTCTTCTACTACCTCACCGTCTACAACGAGCCGATCCCGCAGCCCGCCAAGCCGGCCGGACTCGGTATCGACGAGGGCATCGTCAAGGGCCTGTACCGCTTCAACACGGCGGAGTCGGCGGGACTTTCGCCCGCGGCCAACGCGGCGCGGATCCAGCTCCTCGGTTCCGGTACGGCGATCCACTGGGCGCTGAAGGCGCAGCAGCTGCTCGCCGAGGACTGGGGTGTGGCGGCCGACGTGTGGTCGGCGACGTCCTGGACCGAGCTGCGGCGGGACGCGCTGGAGGCGGACGCGGCACTGCTGCGGGGCGAAGAGCGGGTGCCGTACGTGCGGCAGGCGCTGCACGGCGCCGAGGGTCCGGTGCTCGCGGTCTCCGACTACATGCGGCAGGTGCCCGACCAGATCGCGCAGTGGGTCGAGCAGGACTACTCCTCGCTGGGCGCGGACGGCTTCGGTCTGTCGGACACGCGTGACGCGGCCCGCCGTTACTTCGGCGTCGACGCGGAGTCGATCGTCGTGGCGGCGCTGGCACAGTTGGCGCGGCGCGGGGAGGTCAAGGCGACGGCCGTGAAGGAGGCGCGCGAGCGCTACGGGCTGTAGGAACACCCCCTCAAACGCCGGACGGGCTGGATCTCCAGCCCGTCCGGCGTTTGAGGAC
>NZ_JBSFKO010000065.1:0-34811 GCF_053598575.1 Streptomyces sp. NPDC001100 | reverse complement strand
GGGTGTCCTCCTTCGGGGTCAGTGGGACCAACGCCCACGTCATCCTGGAACAGGCGCCTGCGGAAGCGGAGACGGAAACCGGCGAGGAGACCGGGACCGACAACGAACCCGGGGCACCGGCCACCGGCTCCGTCGTGGCCTGGCCGCTGTCCGCCGGCGACGGGACGGCACTGCGGGCCCAGGCAGCCCTGCTGCGCGAGTTCCTGATGAACCAGGAGACGGACGAGAAGCTGCCCGATCCGTACGACGTGTCGTTCACCCTGGCCAGCGCACGCGCCGTGCACGACGAGCGGGCCGTGGTCCTTGCCGGGCACCACGACCACGAAGCTCTCCTGACGGCCCTCGACGCCCTCGCCGAGGGCCACGAATCACCGCTCGTCGTACGGGGATCGGCCACCGGGACCGGCAGGACCGTGTTCGTCTTCCCCGGCCAGGGCTCGCAGTGGCCCGCCATGGCCGCCTCCCTCTACGAGGACGCCCCCGCCTTCCGCGACCACATCGACGCCTGTGCGGCGGCGCTCGCCCCGCACACCGACTGGAACCTCGTCGACCTGCTCACCCAGGCCCCCGGCGCACCCGGCCTCGACCGCGTCGACGTGGTGCAGCCCGCGCTGTTCGCCGTCATGACGGCCCTGGCACAGCTGTGGCAGAGCCACGGCGTCCGGCCCGACGCCGTGATCGGGCACTCCCAGGGCGAGATCGCCGCCGCCTATGTCGCGGGCGCCCTCACACTGGAGGACGCCGCGCGGATCGCCGCGCTGCGCAGCAGGGCGATCACCGCCCTTGAGGGGCGTGGCGGCATGGTCTCCCTGCCGCTCGCCGCCGACACGGTCGCCGGGCTGATCGCCCCGTGGGACGACGACATCCAGATCGCCGCCGTCAACGGCCCCGCCTCCACTGTGGTCTCCGGCGCCGCCGAGTCCCTGGACGCCCTGCTGGCCCACTGCTCCGACGAGGGGATACGCGCCCGGCGCATCCCCGTCACCTACGCCTCCCACCACCCCCACGTCGAGACGCTGCGCGAGACGCTCCTCGAACAACTCGCCGGGATCGAGCCCCGGCCCGCGCGGGTCGCCTTCTACTCGACCGTGACCGCGAGTCCGTTGGACACCACCGGACTCGACGCCGCGTACTGGTACCGCAACCTCCGGCAGACCGTCCGCTTCGAGGAGACCACCCGGCGGCTCATCGCCGACGGCCACACCCGCTTCATCGAGTCCAGCCCGCACCCCGTCCTGACCATCGGCATCCAGGAGACCGTCGAGACCGCCACCGGCCCCGACGCCGCGACCGTCACCGCCACCGGCACGCTGCGCCGCGACCAGGGCACGCTGCACCGCTTTCTGTCCTGCCTGGCGGGCGTGTGGACCGGCGGCGGCCCCGCGGACTGGGCCGTCACCCTGCCCGGTACCCCGCGCCGCCGGCTCGACCTGCCCACCTACCCCTTCCAGCGCCGCCGCTACTGGCTCGACCGCACCACCACCATCAGCGACGCGACCGGGCTCGGACAGCTGACCGCCGACCACCCGCTCCTGGGCGCCACCGTCGAACTCGCCGGCGGCGACACCATCCTGTTCACCGGCCGCGTCTCCCTGGCCACCCACCCCTGGCTGGCCGACCACGCGCTGCTGGGCACCGCGCTGCTCCCCGGCACCGCGCTCCTCGAACTCGCCCTGCACGCCGGGCAGCACACCGACGCGCCCGAACTGGAGGACCTCACCCTGGAGGCCCCGCTCGTCCTCGCCCCGGAGCGTTCCTACGACCTCCAGGTCACCGTCGAGGCACCCGACGCCTCCGGCCGCCGAGCCGTACACGTCCACTCCCGGGAGCAGCGGCCCGGGCACACCCCGGGCGCCGAGTGGACCCGGCACGCCACCGGCACCCTGGCACCGGACGGAACCGGCCGACCGGAGACGTTCGACCTCGCGGCGTGGCCGCCGCCCGGCGCGCGGCCGTACCCGCTGCACGAGGTGTACGAGCGGCTGGCAGAGCACGGCTACACGTACGGCCCGGTCTTCCAGGGGCTGCGGACGGCCTGGCGGCTGGGCGACGACCTCTTCGCCGAGGTGCGGCTGCCGGAGGAGTCCCAGGGCGACGGCGGGCTCTTCGGCCTCCACCCCGCGCTGCTCGACGCCTGCCTGCACCCGCTGGCCCTCGACCTGCTGGCAGACGCGGCGCCGGACCAGGCCCCGCCGATCCGGATCCCGTTCGCCTGGAACGACGTACGGATGTACGCGGCCGGTCCGTCGGCGCTTCGGGTGCGGCTGACCCGGCACGACCCCGACACCGTCTCCCTCCAACTCGCCGACATCACGGGCGCCCCGGTCGCCGCCGTCGGCTCCCTGGCCGTACGGACCGCCGACGCCGGGCAGTTGCTGGCGGCCACGGGTGCGGAGCAGGACGACGCGCTGTTCCGGCTCGACTGGACACCGGCCCGGCTGTCCGGCACCGCGCCGGCCCCCGCGGGGGAGACCTGGGCGCTGCTGGGCGGCCACAGCGCCGCAATCCTGGTGGGCGGGGAGCCGACGGCGGCGACCGGGGAGCGGATCGGCGTCCATGACAGCCTGGCCGCGCTCAAGGACGCCCTCGCGGCGGGTGCCCCGGCGCCCAGGGCACTGCTGGTGACCGGCGCACCCCCCGCGACGGACGGCCCGGGCGGCGACACCGACACGGCCACGGACACACCGGGCCCGGCAGCCGCCGTCCAGCAGGTCCTGCCGCGCTTCCTCGCGCTGCTGCAGAGCTGGCTGGCGGACGAGTCGTTCGCCGGGACCACCCTCGTCGTGGCCACCCGCCACGCCGTCAGCACCGGGCCCGGCGACCCCGTACGCCACCTCACCGGGGCCGCCCTGTGGGGGCTGCTGCGCTCCGCACAGTCCGAGAACCCCGGCCGTTTCCTGCTGTTGGACCTCGACGGGGCACCGCTGGACACCGGCACCCTGCGGGCGGCGCTCGACAGCGACGAGGACCAATTCGCCGTGCGGCAGGGCGAGTTGCTCGCACCGCGATTCGCCCGCGCGAGCGCTCCGCCGCTGCCGATCCCGGCCGGCGAACCGCACTGGCGGCTCGCCAGCCGGGGCACCGGCTCGCTGGACGGCCTCTGGCTCGAACCGTCGCCCGAGGCGGTCCGCCCGCTCGCCGAAGGAGAGGTACGGGTCCGGGTCCGCGCGGCCGGTATCAACTTCCGCGACATCCTGATCACGCTGGGCATGGTGGCCGACGACTCCCGTCCACCGGGCGGCGAGGGCTCCGGCACCGTCCTGGAAACCGGCCCCGGCGTCACCGGGTTCGCCCCCGGTGACCGGGTGATGGGGCTGCTCCACGGCGGCGTCGGACCCGTGTCGGTGACGGACCATCGAATGATCACGAAGATGCCGAAGGGCTGGACGTTCGCCCAGGCGGCGGGCATCCCGGTGGTCTACCTCACGGCGTACTACGGCCTGCGGGACCTGGCCGGGATCGGCCGCGGCGAGTCGCTGCTGCTGCACGCCGCGACCGGCGGCGTCGGGCTGGCCACCCTCCAACTGGCCCGGCACTGGGGGGTCGAGACGTACGCCACGGCGAGTCCCGCCAAGTGGGGCACCCTGCGCGCCCTCGGGCTGGACGACGACCACATCGCCTCGTCCCGGTCCCTGGACTTCGAGGAGCACTTCCGGCGCACGACCGGCGGCCGGGGCGTGGACGTGGTGCTCAACTCCCTGGCCAAGGAGTACGTGGACGCCTCGCTGCGCGTCTGTGCCCCCGGCGGCCGGTTCCTGGAGATGGGCAAGACCGACATCCGGGACGCCTCCGTGGTCGCCGACGCGTACCCGGGGATCTCCTACCAGGCCTACGACGTGCTGGACGGCGGACTGGACAGGGTCAAGGAGATGCTCGAAGAGCTGCGGGAGCTGTTCGAGAGCGGTGCGCTGCGCCCACTGCCGGTGACGACCTGGGACGTCCGGCGCGCCCCGGACGCGTTCAGGTTCCTCAGCCAGGCGCGCCAGATCGGCAAGGTGATCCTGACCCTGCCGACCCCGCTCGACCCGGACGGCACCGTCGTGATCACCGGAGCCACCGGCACCCTCGGGGCCCGCGTCGCGAGGCATCTGGTCGCTGTGCACGGCGCCCGCCACCTGCTGCTGGCCGGCCGCCGCGGCCCGGACGCCCCTGGCGCCGCCGAGTTGGCGGCCGAGCTGACCGGACTCGGCGCCCGGGTGACCACGGTCGCCTGTGACACCGCCGACCCGTCGGCCGCGGAGGAGCTCTTCGCCCGCATCCCCGCCGAACACCCGGTGACCGCCGTCGTCCACTCCGCGGGCGTGCTGGACGACGCCGTGCTCACCCGCCTGACCCCCGAACAGGTCGAGCGGGTGCTCCGCCCCAAGTCGGACGCCGCGTGGAACCTGCACCGGCTCACCCGGGACCTGGACCTGTCCGCCTTCGTGCTCTTCTCCTCGCTGGCGGGCACCATGGGCAACGCGGGACAGGCCAACTACGCCGCCGCGAACACCTTCCTCGACGGGCTGGCCCACCACCGGCACGCCACCGGCCTCCCGGCCACCTCGCTCGGCTGGGGTCTGTGGGCCGAGGCCAGCGGAATGACCGGCCACCTGGATGAGGCGGACCTGGCCCGGATGGCACGGCTCGGCCTCGCCCCGCTCACCACCCAGCAGGGCCTCGAACTCCTCGACCGGGCGCTCAGCGCCTGCGAACCGGTCCTGCTGCCGGTGCCCCTCGACATGTCCGCGCTGCGCGAGAGCGCCCGCACCGCCACCCTGCCTCCGCTGCTGCGCGGCCTGATCCGTACCCCCGTGCGCCGGGCCGCCGCCGGTGGCGACGGCACCGGGCCGTCCCCGCAGCCGTGGGCGGAGCTCCTGACGGGGCTGCCGTCGGACGAGCAGCGGCAGCGGCTGCTGGACCTGGTCCGTACCCAGGTGGCAGCCGTGCTCGGCCACGCGACGCCGGACGCGGTGACGGCCAACAGGGCGTTCAAACAGATCGGTTTCGACTCGCTCACCGCCGTGGAGTTGCGGAACCGGCTCAACGCGGCGACCGGACTCCGGCTCCCCACCACCGCTGTCTTCGACTTCCCGACCCCGAGCGCGCTGGCCGAGCGGCTGTGGACCGACCTGGTGCCGGACGGGCCGGACGGGGACGGCGACGTCCAGGCCGTGTTCGCCGAACTCGACCGCCTGGAGGGCGAATTCGCCGCGGCCGGACCCGACAGCGACACCCGTTCCCGGATCGTGAACCGCATGCAGGAATTCCTGAGGAAAATCGACGGGGCGCGTGCGGATTCCCCGGAACCGGGCGAGGACATCGGAGAGAAACTCGGCGAGGCCTCCGACGACGAGATATTCGACTTCATCGACTCCGAGCTCGGTTACTCCTGAACTCCCCCTTCCGGACCCTGCCCCTTGCCTACCCAGAGGAGTCGGAATGACCGATATGAACGACACCGTCGTGATCGCCGGCGGCGGCCCGGCCGGACTGCTCCTGGCGAGCGAACTCGCCCTGGCCGGAATTCGCCCTGTCGTCCTGGAGAAAAGGACGGACACGGAGGAGTTCTCGGCCGGTATGGCGATCCACGGCCGGTCCCTGGAACTGCTGCGGCTACGGGGGCTCGCCGATCGCATCGGCCCGGACGAGATGTTCGCCTGGCCACGTACCCCCTTCGGGTTTCTCTGGCTGGACCTCGCCGAAGTGAGCGAACGCGAATACACCCACGCCTACCCGCAGTGGCGCCTGGAGCGGCTCCTCGCGGGCCGGGCGGCCGAATTGGGTGTCGATCTGCGCCGCGGCCACGAACTGACGGGCCTCACGCAGGACGAGGACGGGGTCCAGGTCGAGGTCCGCTCGCCGGAGGGGACGTACCAACTGGGCGGGCCCTATCTCGTGGGCTGCGACGGCCGGGACAGCACGGTGCGTGCCCTGGCCGGAATGGCCGCCCCCGGCAGCGGCAAGAGCTACTACGGCGTGCTGGCGGACGTCGAACTGTCCGAGGGCGATCACGACCTCTTCGAGAGCGGCCTGCACGAGCACGGCGTCTTCGGGGCGATCCCGCTGCGGCCCGGCATGACCCGCCTCATGACGATCGAGTTCGACACCGAGCCGGAGCAGGGATCCGGGCCCGTCACGACGGAGGAACTGCTGGCCAGTGTGCGCAGGGTCAGCGGCCGGGACCTGGAGATCGTCAAGACGTACTTCTCGTACCGGTACGGCGGCCGGACCTCGCTCGCCGAGCGGTACCGCGAGAACCGGGTGTTCCTGGCCGGCGACGCGGCACACAGCCTGTTCGTCTCCGGCACCCAGGGCCTCAACACCGGCCTGCACGACGCGTTCAACCTCGGCTGGAAACTCGCCGCCGAGCTGAACGGCCGGGCGCCCTCGGGCCTGCTGGACACCTACCACCACGAACGGCACACGGTCGGCGAGCGGGTCGCCCGCCACTCACGGGCCCAGATGGCGCTGATGCACCCGCTGGACCGGATGACGCCGCTGCGGGAGATGCTGGAGGAGCTGATCGGCCTCGGATCGGTCAACCGCTACCTCATGGAGGCGACCGCCGCCTTCGGCTATCCCCCGGACGCGGACGGGGCCCCGGCGGGCCAGGTGTGGCACCCGCTGGTGGGCGAGCCGGTGACCGACATCGCCCTGACCACGGCCGACGGTGCGACGAGCCTGGGGCAGCTGCTCGCGTCCGGCCGCGGCCTGCTCCTGGACCTGACGGGCGGCACCGAAGACGCGGCCTCCTGGGGAGACGGCTGGGAGGACCGGGTGGACCACGTCGCCGCCGCCCCGGCCGGCCCCGGCCCCGTACCGCCCGCCCTGCGGCTGCTGGTGCGCCCCGACGGTCATATCGCGTGGGCGGACGACGGGACTTCCGACGACAAGGGCCTCGAAGCCGCCCTGCACGCCTGGTTCGGCGAACCGGCCGGCACATCGACAGGAAAGGAATGACCATGCCCGATTCCGTGGCCAAGGCGGCCGAGCAGAAATGCCCCATGGCACCGCCCACCGTCGAGGAGCGCATCAAGCGCTGGAGCCTGTACCAGCCCTGGCTCCAGCAGGACCCGGTGCCGCTGTGGGACGAGATGCGCGAAGCCACGCCGATCGCGCGCTCCGAGGAGGTCGGCGGCTTCTGGATACTCACCCGGTACGAGGACATCGAGTGGGCGGCCCGCAACCCGGAGATCTTCTCCAGCGCGCAGGTCGCCATCCCGCATCGGAGGATCTTCCCGGCCGAGATGATCCCCATCCAGTTGGACGGGGAGGAGCACCGCAAGTGGCGGCAGACCCTGTCGAGCCTCTTCAACCCCGGCGTCGTCAACCACTTCACCCCGCAGATCCGGCAGGCCGCGGCCGACGCCATCGAGCGGATCTCCGGAAAGGGCTCGTGCGAGTTCGTCTCCGAGTTCGCGACGGCGCTGCCCGCCGAGACGTTCCTCATCAACTTCGGTATCGGCCGGGAGCACTTGCAGACCCTGCTGGACCACAAGACCTGGCTGCGCCGCGAGGGCATCCCGAACGCGCACACGGACGAGGAGATCCGGAAGGCGAACCAGCCCCTGTGGCTCTTCTTCAGCGACGCGATCGACCGCCGCCGCGAGGAGGGCGTCGAAGGCCGGCTGGACGTCATCAGCCAGATGCTCAAGACCACCTACGACGGTCGGCGGCCCAGCCAGGACGAGATGGTCAACGCGCTCTTCGTGTCCATGCTGGCCAGTCTGGACACCACGACGTCCGCGCTGAGCATGGTCTTCGAGTACCTGAGCGACCACCCCGAGGTACAGGAACTGATCGTGTCCGAGCCCGATCGGATCCCGGACATCGTCCAGGAACTGATCCGTCATGAGCCGGTCTCGTCCACCGGCCGTCTGGTGACCCAGGACGTGGAACGGCACGGTGTCACCCTGCGCAAGGGTGACCGGGTGCTGCTGTCCTGGGGGATGTCGGGGCTCGACCCCGAGGTCTTCGAGAACCCGCACGAGGTCGACTTCGAGCGCGAGTCGACCCGTCAACTCGCCTTCGGTGTGGGCCCGCACCGCTGCCTGGGCATGCACGTGGCCCGCCGGATCATCCAGATCGCCCTGGAGGAGTGGCACACCCGGCTGCCGCGCTACCGCAAGGCGCCGGGCACGCAGCCGATCCGTCACTACTCGCCGTCGCGAGGGCTGCTCAACCTCGACCTCGTCTTCGACTGATGCGACCGATGCGACCGACAACCAGCGGGAGGACTCCGACATGAAAGGCAGCGTCGACGAAGGGCTGTGCATGGGGCACGGGATGTGCGCCGCGCTGGCCCCGGGTGTCTACGAGGTGAGCGATCTGGGCACCAACGAGATGGGCGACTTCGAAGTGCCGCCGGGCGCGGAGGCCGCCGCCCGGCGCGGAGCGCGGGCCTGCCCCGAGCGGGCCATCGTGCTCGACGAGAACGAGAACGCCTCGGTGGCATAGGCCGGTGCCCCGGGCGCGAGAGCGTCCCGGGGCACCGGACCGTCAAGGGGGCCGAGCGGCGCGGGTCTTCAGCCCGCCTGCGCCATGAACCGCGCCAGCGCCGCCCGGGAGTGCAGATCGAGCTTGCGGTAGATACGCGTCAGATGGACATCGACCGTACGCGGACTCAACCGGAGCAGCTCGGCGATCTCCCGGGTCCGCTTCCCCGCTCCGGCCAGGCTCGCGACCTCGTGCTCGCGGTCGGTCAGTGCCGTCAGCCGGGTGTCGGGGGCCGGGGCGGACACGGGCGTGAACGGCTCGCGCGGGGGCTCGCGGCGCTGGGCGAACAGTCGGCGCCGCTCCTTGTCCACCCTCGCCAGCAACGACCGCGCCCCGCTCGCCTGGGCGATCTCCTTGGCCCGGTCCAACGCGGAACCGCCCTCCGGACGGCGTCCCGCCGTGATCAGCCGGGGCGCGGCCAGGATCAGGGTGTGCGCCTGGTGACGTGCCATCCCGGCGGCCGCGAAGAGCCTCGCGGCCTCCTGGTACCGGTCGGCCGCGGCCGACGCCGTGCCGGACCTCGTGAGCACATGCGCCCTGGCCGCCAGGGCGTGCGCCCTGAGCAGCGGGGCGCCCGGATCTGACGCGGCGGCCTCGGCCCGGACGGCCCACTCCGGGTCCGGTCGGCCGGCCCGGGCCGAGGCCTCCGCCAGCAGCTCGAAGCCGAGCGGGCGCAGCGACGCCGGCACCCGCGCCAGGCCCGGTCCGCCGAACACGGCGGACGCCATGGTGGTCCAGTGGTCCGGGTCGATGAACTCCCGCGCCGCGTCGGCCAGCCACAGGGCCGACGAGGTACGCCAGGCACTGTCCCGGGGCCCGAGCTGCGAGAGCACGCTCTCGGTGAGGGCGGCCGCGCGGCGGGCGCCGGGCCCGTCCTGGGCGATCGAGGCGCTGTACGCGGCCTCCAGCGCCGTCGCGACGTGCAGCGGGAAGTCGAGCCGCAGACGCGCGGCGATCCGCTGCGCCTCGGCGGCCGTCCGCTGTGCCTCGATGAGGCGTCCGAACTGGTACTGAACGTACGAGAGTTTGATGAGGAACGGCGCCAGCAGATGGGTGTCGTGCGAGGCGGTGGCCATGGCGACCGCCCGGACCAGATGGCGCTCCGCCGCCGGCCAGCGGCCGACCACGGATTCGGCCCAGCCGAGCGCGGCCAGGTATTCGGGATGTGCGCCCAGCGTCTGCCCGGTGAGGGTGTCGACGGCCGCCGCGCATTCGTCGACGGCCGCGGCGACCAGCTCGGGACCGGCGGAGACCACCCGGCTCAGCGCGAGCGCGGCCAGTGCCCCGGTCTCGGTGGCCCGGTCCCCGTGGCAGCGGGCGAACCGGAGGGAGGCGCCGAGCCGTTGGTCGTCCGTCGGCATTCCGGAGAGGAAGGCGACCAGCTGCTGGGTGACCGCCAGAGCGGCGGCCTCCGGCGTTTCGGGTGCGGGCGCCGAGCCGGGTTCCCCGGCCAGCGTCGACAGGGCCTGGGCGTGCCGGCCGAGCGCGCACTCCAGCAGGCCGTAGAAGGCGACGGCCCGGGCCCGCGGCGCCCGTGGTTCGGAGGGGATCCGGCCGAGGATCTCCTGGAGCTGGCCGATGTTCTCCCGCAGGTCTCCGGATATCCCCAGGGCCCGCGCGAGCGTCTTCATCAACTCCGTCCGCTCCAGGGCGTGCGGCTCGCCCTCGGGCAGCGCCCGCAGGGCGAGCCGCAGCAGACGGGTCGCCGAGACAGGGTCGTCGGCCAGGATCTCGCGGGCCACGCGGGCGAACAGCACCCGCTCCTGGTCACCGGGACCGGGCAGCATCTGCTCCAGCAGCGGGGCCAGTTCGGCCGCGGGGGTGCCGGAGCGGGCCATCAGGGCGACGGCCTTGCGCTGGGCCGCCGTACGCCAGCAGGGGTCCGTGTCCGCGTGGATGACCCGGCGCAGCAGCGGGTGCCGGAAGCGCAGGTGCGTGCCGTTGTCCGTGGGCCGGAAGACGTCCCGTTGGCAGAGGCTGTCGATGGCCCGGCACGTGCTGTCGGCGTCGAGTTCGGCGACCTCCTCGACGTCCTCCATGGTGAAGGTGTCGCCCATCACGGCAGCGGCGGCGGCAACGGCGGACTCGCCGTCGGTGAGGAGAGTCATCTCGCTCAGCAGCCGGCTGCTGAGCCAGCCGGGCGGCTCGTCGGGCGTGCCGCAGCCGGTGGTGGCGTGCCGGTGGTGAGCCTCGGCGAGGGCGAGCAGGTAGAGCGGATTGCCGTGGCTCGCCCGGTGGAGATGATGCAGTACGGGCGAGTCGGCGGGCATGCCGACCAGCTCCGCACTCTGCCCGACGGAGAGCGGGGCGAGCTCGATCCGCTGGGCCGTGCCGATCTCCGCCGCGTGGGCGAGCGTGGCGTGCAGCGGGTGGAGCGCGGGGCGGGTCCGGTGGGCGAGGACCAGCAGGACCGGGGAGTTCAGCGGCCAGCTCACCAGATGTTCCAGGACCTCCAGGGTGTCCGGGTCCGCCCAGTGCAGATCGTCGACGATCAGCACGAGCCCCTTCTGCGCCCAGCCCTCCAGCAGGCTCCGCACCCGGTGCATGAGTTGACACCGGGGGTCCCCGGGAATGTACGTCGGGGAGCGGCCTGTGTTTACGGTTGAACAATCGACCAGACTGCGCAGCAGTGTGGCCGATTCCTTTAGCCGCGTCCCGGATTCCGGCGACCTCGATTCGCTGGTGAGCAGCTGCGCGAACCCTTGGATCGGCTTGTTCCGAGTGGATTCGGTACAACTTGCCCGGAGGACCGTGTATCCACGGGACCTGGCTTCCTCTGCCAGCAGAGTCAGTAATCGGGTCTTTCCGGATCCGGGTTCCCCTGTCAGTTGGACCACCAGGCCCTTACTCTCCCGGACCGTTTCCATGGCTGAGGTGAGACGTTGGAATTCCTCCGCCCGCACATCCGTGTGTTGCTTCTGGTTGCCGTAAACGAGACTCGACATAACCACGTTCATGCCCCCTTGCCGCCCAGGGTAAGCGCCGCGTGACCAAGAAGAAACGAGTTGACCGTATCAGTCGGCCGTGTCGACAAGGTAAATTTCCGTCAAATCTCGCAGCGCCCCGCGGGCGTGACGAGAGGACTTCTCTCAAATGAATCCGGAATTACGCACACCGCTTGTTCGGAGGGTGACTTTATCCGGACCCGTGCGGCAGGGGCGATATCCAGCCGCGAATCGGAGACCAGAATGGCTTGGCGCAGCGCGCGCAGTGCGCGGCAGGGCTCGATCCCCAACTCGTCGTCGAGCGTCCTGCGCAGGGACTCGTACACGCCGAGCGCCTCACTGGTGCGCTCCGATCGGTACAGCGCCAGCATCAGTTGCTGGTGGAACGCCTCACGCAGCGGATGCAGAACGGTGAGCGCGGACAGCGGCGCCACCAGTTCGCGGTGACGGCCCCGGGCCAGGTCCGCCTCGTAGAGCAGTTCGGTGCATTCCAGCCGGGCTTCCTCGGCCCAGGTGATGAAGCGCTGGATGGTCGGTCCGCCGCGCAGGTCACCGAGCGCATCGCCGCGCCACAGGTCGAGGGCGGCGGTGCACGCGGCCGAAGCCTCGGCCGGCCGCATCGCCTTCATGTGCCTGCGTCCTTCGTGCAACAGCCGCTGGAACGTGTGCACATCGAGCGTGGCCGATCCCAACTGGAGTACGTAGCCGGGCGCGTGGGTGGCGACGGGTACGCCCGGAACGCCGAGCCGGCCCAGGAACTTCCGCAGTTGCGAGATGTAGACGTGCAGTGTGGCGGTCGCGCGACGGGGCGGCTCGTCCCCCCAGATCTCGGTGATCAGGTGGGAGGAGGACACCACTTGGCCGCTGCGGATGACCAGCGTGGCGAGCAGCGCCTCGATCTTGTGCGCGCTCAGGAAGGCGGTGCTGTCCCCGTTGGTGATGCGGAGACTGCCCAGGATTTCGTAGCGCATTTTTTGTTTCCCCCAGAATGACGATGCGGGCGCGAACGATTTCCACGCCGCGTGATACAGCCGGGCTCCGTCGCCATTGCCGGGGCCGGGCGTCTCTCTGTGCGGGTGTTCGTGCGTTTCGTGGGTGTCGGTCAGGTACGCAGCGCTGCGTACCGCCCGTAGCAGTAGAGCAACGGCCGGCCCGAGTCGCGGTACTCCGCGTGCACCGGTTCGGTGATCACCAGGGTGTGGTCCCCGACGGGAACGCGGGTGACCACCCGGCAGACGAGCAGGGCCAGCACGTCGTCGAGGACCGGAACCCCGTGGGGGCCGGTGTGGTACGAGGTGGGGGCGGCGAAGCGGTCCGCCCCGCTGCGGGCGAATCTCGCCGCGAGCTGCGCCTGTTCCTCGTGGAGGATGTGGACACCCACGTGCTCGGCCGAGCTGACCGTGGGCCAGGAGGAGCCGGAACTGTCGATCCCGAAGGAGAGCAGCGGCGGGTCGGCGGACAGCGAGGTCAGCGAGGTGGCGGTGAAACCCGCGGGCTGAGCGCCCTGGGCCGTGACGACGGCCACCCCGGCCGCGTGGCGGCGGAAGACTGAACGGAACAGCGAGGCGTTCACCGGTGTGGGGCGGTGGCTGCCCAAAGGGTCCTCCTCCCGGTTCGGGTACGGGATCCGTTGTCCGGGACACTCGTGGGGCCCGGACAAGTCGGATCCTGTCAGAGATCGTTCGGCGTGCCATCGGGGAAACTACGTACGAATACTCGAACGTCTGTCCCGTGTACGTGTTTGTGCGGAGGAACCCCGCGCTCGGCGAATGGCCCACCCGCGCACGGGTGGGCCATTCGCCGAGCGGTGTTCGTCGGTGCAGGTCAGTGCCGGTCGGCGCTGACCGGTGCGACCGTGTCCGGGGACCCGGTCACGGGCGGCTGGGGACGGGAGGCCTCGCGGTCCCGGCGGGAGCGGGCGAATTTACGCAGCGCCGGACGCTCGACGAAGGTGTAGAGCAATCCGGACAGCGCGACCGCTACGACGAGCAGCAACAGCATGACGCCCACGGCGCCCGGGGTGCTCCAACTGCGGGTCGCCCCAAGGGCACGGTGTCCGTAGGTCAGCACCAGTTGGTGCAGCAGGTAGAACGCGAACGACGCCTCGCCGAGCCAGAGCGCCACCCTGCCCCGGAACGGCGACCACCGCCCCTCCGTGTCGGCCGTGGCCGCCGCGGCGACCAGCAGGGCGAGCGGCGCGGCGGCGACCGCCACGACGGAGTACAGCAGCGGCACGAACTTCAGCCCGGTGAACGCCGCCAGGACCAGCAGTGCGGCCGGTCCCATGCCCAGCGGCACCCAACGGCCGGACCGGACGATGAGCGCCATCAGGATGCCGAGGGCGAACTCCAGCAGCCGGGCGGGCGGGAACCCGTACACGAACCAGAACTGCGGGAACGGCTCCGAGACCGGCGGGGGGAACATCGGAGTGCCGGGCAGCAGCCGGGAGACCGCGGGGAGCAGCGCGATCGCCACCGTGACGAGTCCGGCCGTCAGCCACAGACGATTGGCCGGGATTCGTCGGAACAACGGGAGCAGCACCGGGAAGAGCGCGTAGAAGAAGAGCTCGCACCCCAGCGACCAGGTGGGGGTGTTCACACCGAGGAAGGTGGGGATGTCCGGCACCCAGGTGTGCACCAGGAGCAGGTTGGGGACCGCGACACCGGCCGTGACCGGCTGGTCCGTGGCACGCAGCAGGACGATGGCGAGCAGACAGGCCACGACGGTGCTCGGATAGATCTTCGCCGCCCGGCGCCGCCAGAACTTCGGCGCGGTGTCGCCGGGACGGGCCGACCAGGTCAGCACGTATCCGCTCAGGATGAAGAAGAAGGACACGCCCACGTAGCCGGCGCCCTCCACGGCCTTGCCGTACGCCTTGTCCGTGCCGGTGTCCGCGAAGAAGTGCTGTGCCGAGGCGTGCCCGAGGAAGACCAGCAGGGCAGCGATGAATCTCATTCCGGTGAGGGTGGGGAGCCGGGTTCCGTCGGCTGTGGGGGCCTTTCCTGTCATGGCGTTGCTGTCCCTTTCGCCGGTGGTTCAGGATCGGATGCGGTTCGCGGGCAGAGTCGCGGCAGTGGCTAAGGCGACCCTTAGTGCCGCCTTAGGCAAGGAGATAAACTGAGGCTGTCTCCGTTTGGTGCGGCGGTCGCGCTGCGCCCAGCCTCTACCCCGCAGGGAGTTCCGATGGACGCGACAGCAGCGACTGCCGCTGGACGCCCGATGCGGGCGGACGCCCGGCGCAACTACGACCGGCTGCTCACCGAGGCCAGGGCGGCGTTCGCCGAGCACGGGACCGAGGCGTCGCTGGACGACATCGCCCGGCGGGCGGGGGTCGGCATCGGTACGCTCTACCGCCATTTCCCCACCCGGCAGGAGCTGTTGGAAGCGGTCTTCCACGATTCCATCGAAGGACTCTGCGAGCAGGCCACCACCCTGCTGGGGGACCCCGCCCCCGGGGACGCCATGATGCAGTGGCTGCGCGCGGTCGCCGAACACGCCACCACCTACCGGGGCCTCGCCGGGACGCTGATGAGCACCAGGCTGGGGGACGAGGCGGGCCCGCCGCCCGACTGCCACGTGCGGATGCTCTCGGCCGGCGAGGCACTGCTCGGCCGGGCTCAGCGCAGCCGCTCCATCCGGCCCGACGTGCAGATCTCGGAGCTGCTGCGGCTGGCCAACGGCGTCGCCTTCGCCTCGCGGCTCGGCGCGGAGGACACCGACCAGGTGGACCGGCTGCTGGAGCTGGTGCTGCGGGGACTGGTTCCCCGCGGCTGACGGCGGACCGGGCCCGGCCGCGAAGGCCGGGCCCGGTGGCCAGGAGGCGTCAGACGGACGCCGGGTCGACGGCCACGCCGTGGGACGGCAGCGCGGCGATCTCGGCGAGCAGCTCCAGGGAACGGACGCGGTCGTCGGGTCCGTGGATCAGCGTGACCGACATCAGCTCGTCCGCCCCGGTGCGGTCCAGGAAGTCCGCCATCTTGGCGCGCACCTTCTCGGGCCCACCGATCAGGTGCGCGTCGATGCGCTGGGCGACGTACGCCCGCTCCTGAGGGGTGTAGGGGTAGGCCGCGGCCTCCTCCGGACTGGGGTAGGGGCCGGTGATCCCGGTGGTGCGCTGCAGGAGCGAGGAGAGCGCCATCGGCCCGGCGAGCCACTCGGCGTGCTCGTCGGTCTCGGCCACGATCACTATCGCCGCCACGATCGCGTACGGCCGCTCCAGATCGGCGGAGGGCGTGAACGCGCTGCGGTACGCCTTCAGCGACGGAATGGTGTTCTCCGGGCTGAAGTGGTGCGCGAACGCGAACGGCAGCCCGAGCATCCCCGCCACCTGGGCGCTGTTGGGGCTGGAGCCGAGGAGCCACAGCGGCGGACGGTTGCCCTGGGCGGGCACCGCTGTCACGGGCAGCACCGGGCTGCCGTCCGCGGGCGCCGCGAAGTAGCCCATGAGCTCCGCGAAACGCTCGGCGAAGTCATCGGTCCCGGTGGTGCGGCGCAGCGCCCGCGCGGTGACTGGGTCGGTCCCGGAGGCCCGGCCGATCCCCATGTCGATACGGCCCGGGTGCAGCGCCTCCAGCGTGCCGAACTGCTCGGCGACGACCAGGGGCGAGTGGTTGGGCAGCATGACCCCGCCGGAGCCGATGCGCATGTGGGTGGTGGCGGCGGCTATCCGGTCGATGAGCACCGGGGGCGAACAGCTGGCGATATTGGGCGCGTTGTGATGCTCCGCGATCCAGTAACGCAGATATCCGAGCCGGTCGACGCGTTCCGCGACGGTGACACTGTCGCGCAGGGCCTGGCCCGGACCCGCACCACTCACCACCGGTGAGAAGTCCAGGACGGACAGCCGTGGACCCTGCGGCTCGGGGTCCTGACGTTCGGTCATGATGTCTGATTCCCTTCGGAGATGCCGGGACGGCTCAATCGGCCTGCGGGGCCGCCGGCTTGGGCACTTTGATCAGGAACACCGAGATCAGCAGCGCGCAGACGGCGAACGCGGTACCGCCGAGTGCCGCGCTCGCGATGCCCTTGGAGAGCACGTAGTGGGCGAGCGCCGTGGGGCTCGCACCGGTCGGCGGGTGGCTGAGGGCGTCCTTGCGGCCGCTGGCGAACAGGTTGACCAGGATGGCCAGCCCGACCGTCGCGCCGACCTGCTGCATCGCCTGGAGCAGGCCCGAGGCCGCACCGGACTCCTCCGGCTTCACCTCGGAGAGGATGATCATGTTGAGGGAGAGGAAGCTGAGGCCGGAACCGGTGCCGAAGAGCAGCATCGGACCGACGACCGAGCCCAGGTAGCTGCCGCCCGCGTCGATCTGGGTCAGCCAGACGATGCCGGCCGTGACCAGCACACCACCCGCCGTGAGCAGTGGTTTGGGGCCGAACCTGGGCAGCTGCGACCGTGCCACCAGGGCGAAGCCGAACTGGGTGAAGGCCATCGGCAGGAAGGCGACACCGGTCATGATGGCGCTGTAGTCCAGCACCTCCTGGAGGTACTGGGTGAGGAAGAAGAACAGCGCGAACATGGTGGCGGGCAGCAGCAGCATGTTGACGTACGCGCTCGCCCGGTTGCGGTGCGACAGCAGCCTCAGCGGGGTGATCGGCTGTTCGGCGCGGGTCTCGATGGCCAGGAACGTCGCCAGCAGGACGACCGCCGCGGCGAACGAGCCCAGGACCAGTCCGTCGCTCCAGCCCTCCTCGGAGGCGCGGATGAACCCGTACACCAGGGAGCCCATGCCGAGGGTGGAGGTCAGCGCGCCGTAGAGGTCGAAGCGGCCGGGGTGGCGCTCGGGCTGGCGGATGTAGAGCGGCGCGAGCACGAGGATCAGCAGGCCGATCGGCACGTTGACGAAGAACACCGAGCGCCAGGTCAGCCAGTCGGTGAGCAGACCGCCGAGAATCAGGCCGACCGCCATGCCCGCGCCGGAGACCGCGGAGTAGATGGCGAACGCCCGGGTGCGGGCCGGGCCCTCGAAGTTGGTGTTCAGCAGGGCGAGGGTGCTCGGAGCCGCGAAGGCGCCGCCGATGCCCTGGAGCGCCCGGGCGGCCAGCAGCCAGGTGTCGCTGGTGGCCAGTCCGCCGAGCAGGGACGCCAGGGTGAACACCGCGATGCCGGCGGTGAAGACCCGTCGGCGGCCCAGGATGTCGCCGGTCCGCCCGCCCAGGAGCAGGAAGCCGCCGAAGGTCAGTGTGTAGGCGTTGATGATCCAGGCCAGGCTGGTCGGCGAGAAGTGCAGCGCGCCCTGCATGTCGGGAAGCGCGATGTTCACGATCGTCGCGTCCAGGATGACCATCAACTGGCAGGCCAGGATGACGGTGAGGGCCAGACCGGGATGGTTGCGCCGGGCCTCCAGGGCCTCGGTGCCGGACGGTGGTGTTTCGACTGTCGACATGGGTCCTCCACGGGATTTCGGGCGCGAACGGCAGGGAAGGGTGGAGAGACGGGAGTGCGCCCGCACGACATGAAGCCACTAAACGGAGGGTGGCTCTGGTTACGATACGGAGTATGCCTCCGGTTTTCAATCGCACCATCCCGGTCCGGCCCCGCGACCCAACTACGTGACGACTCAACGGAGTTGGCGGGCGGGGTTTCGTGGCCGCCGGTCAGGTCGAGGAGGGCTCGCCGAACCAGGTGCGGAGGGCGTGCAGCAGGCCCTCGACGTCCTCGCCCGAACCGTCCGCCCAGGCGACATAGCCGTCGGGCCGCACCAGAAGCGCGGCCGCCCCCAGCCCGGCCGCCGGCGCCGCGGTGACCCTGTCCAGCCGGTCCTTCCACCCGGAGACGTCGGGCAACGACGCCGCGCCGCCGCTCAGGTCGTACAGCACACCGCGGCCGTCGTGCAGCGTGCGCGCCACCGTGGTCTCCCCGTCACCCGTGACCAGGGGGGTGTTCGGTACCCGCAGCCCGGTCAGCGGGTGCGGGTCCCCGGCCAGGGGCCCGTCCGCGCCACGCATCGGATAGCGGATGTCCACCCCGGTGATCATGTGCACCAGGTGCTCGCTGACCTCCTCCAGACCGAGCAGCTCGTCGAACATCTCCCGCAGCGGGCCGATCCGGTCCAGCGGGTGCATCAACGCCATCTGGGCCCGGGTGTTCATGCAGACCCGGGCGCCCACCGGGTGCCGCTCGGACTCGTAGGAGTCGAGCAGCCCGGCCGGGGCCCAGCCGTGGATGTGGGCGGCCAGCTTCCATCCGAGGTTCAACGCGTCCTGGATACCGGTGTTCAGCCCCTGGCCGCCGATCGGGAAGTGGATGTGCACCGCGTCACCGGCCAGGAACACCCGCCCGGCGCGGTAGTGCTCGGCCTGCCGGGTCGCGCTGCCGAACCGGGACAGCAGCACCGGCTCACCGAGGTCGATCGTCCGGCCGGTGAGGCGCTCCACCAGCTCGCCCAACTCCTCGACGGTCGGCGGGATGTCGCGGCTCACCGGCTCGGTGTCGAACTCCGCCGCCGAGATCCGGACCAGGCCGGTCTCCAGCGGGATCAACGCGAAGAAGCCCCGGGGGAGGAGCTGCGGATCGAACCGCAGCCGGGACTCCTCGTCCACCAGCAGGTCACCGGTGATGCCATTGGTGGTGGACGGCGTGCCCGGGAACGCGATCCCGGCGAGCTTGCGCACCGTGCTGCCGCCGCCGTCGCAGCCGACGAGGTACGACGCCCGGATCGGGTACTCACCGTCCTCGGAACGCACGGTCACCGTCACGCCGTCGTCGTCCTGGACCATGCCGACCACGGCGTGCCCGCGGCGCAGTTCGACGCCGCCGAGCTCGTTGACCCGGTCCTCCAGCAACTGCTCGATCCGCCGCTGCGGCACCCGGCGCGGCACCAGGTGCCGCTCCAGCCCGGCGAACCGCATCAGGCCGAACCCGAAGGCCTGCACCTGCTCGTACTCGTAGACCGGGGCCGCCAGCCCGCGCTGGTCGAGCGCCTCGATGGAACCCCATTGCAGGCCCAGCGCACGCGACCAGTTGGGCGGTTCTGGCAGCTTCTCCAGGACGACGGCGTCGACGCCCGCCAGACCGAGTTCGGCGGCCAGCATCAGCCCGGCCGGGCCTCCGCCCGCGATGACGACGGTGCGTTCCATGCGGAACCCTCCTGCGCTTTGAGTGGGACCGGCCGAATGAGATCGGTCGTCAGACCGGATGCTCGGTGGTGCCGCTAAAGTCGCGCCAGGATCGTGCTTCGGCGGACTCCTCGGCGGACTCCGCGTCCGGGACGGGAGCCGGCCGCCGCCAGGCGTCCTCGGGCCGGGGGAGCGCGGTGAGCAGCGCCCGGGTGTACGGATGACGGGGGCGCGCGAACAGCTCCTCGGCGGGACCGGCCTCCACGACCCGGCCGCCCCGCATGACGATGACCTCGTCGCTGATGTGCCGGATCACCCCGAGGTCGTGCGAGATGAACAGGAGCGACAGCCCCAGCCGGTCCTGGAGATCGGCCAGCAGATCGAGGATCTGCGCCTGCACCGACACATCGAGGGCCGACACCGGCTCGTCGCACACGATCAGATCGGGACCGGTCGCCAGGGCACGGGCGAGCGCCACCCGCTGCCGCTGCCCGCCGGACAGCTGCCGGGGTCTGCGCCGCATCAGCTCCGGGTCCAGGCCGACGAGGCCGAACAGTTCCAGGATCCGCTCCCGGTTCGCGCGCACCGACCGGCCACCGGGTGAGCCCAGGGCCTCGCCCACCACGCGCTCCGCCGTGTAGCGCGGGTCGAACGAGCTGAACGGGTCCTGCTGGACCAGCTGCACCCTCCGGCGCCGCTCCCGCCGCAGCCGTTCCGGCACGCCCGACCAGGGAAGACCGGCCAGCCGCACCTCGCCCGCGTCGGGTTCGAGCAGCCCGAGGACCATCCGGGCGACGGTGGTCTTGCCGGAGCCGGACTCGCCCAGCACCCCCAGGGTCCGCCCGACGGGCAGTGAGAACGACACGTCCCGGGCCGCGTCCCGGACCACCCCGTCCGGCCCCCGGAACGCCTTGGCCAGGCCGTGCACCTCCAGCACCGGCGGTACCGGCTCGCCCCGTCCCGCCGGTTCACGGTCCCGGGCGGCGGCCCTGACGGTGCGGGCGGCGGGCTCCGGCCACGGCTCGCCGGTGCGCAGGCACCGTGCGGTGTGCCCTCCTCCGGCGCCGCCGACCCGTACCGGGCCGGGGACCACGGCAAGGCACTCGTCGGCCACCAGGGGGCAGCGGGGCGCGTAGGCGCAACCGTGCTCGTCCTCCGGTGCGCCGGGCGCGAGCCGGGCGGGGGCGCTGAGCCGGGTCCGCCGGGTGGCCGCCGCGGGGACGGCGGCCAGGAGCTCCCTGGTGTACGGGTGCCGGGGTGTGCGCAGCACCTCCTCGACGGTGCCCTCCTCCACGAACCGGCCCCGGTACATCACCGCGACCCGGTCCGCCAGCCGGGCCACCACCGCCAGGTCGTGGCTGATCAGCAGCACCCCGGTACCCGCCGCCTTGCGGGTGGCGAGCAGGTCCAGGACACGTGCCTGGACCGTGACGTCCAACGCCGTCGTCGGCTCGTCCGCGACCAGCACCCGGGGTCCGGCCGCGATCGCGGACGCGATCAGCGCCCGTTGCCGCAGTCCGCCGGACAGTTCGTGCGGATACTGCCGGGCCTGGACCGGCGGCTCCGGCATCCCGACCTCCTTCAGCAGCTCCAGGACCGTCTCCCGCACCCGCCTCCGGGAGTCCGGCCGGTGGTTGCGCAGCGCCTCGGCGATCTCCGCCTCCACCCGCCGCAGCGGATCGAGGGAGACCAGCGCGTCCTGGAGGACCAGCCCGATGCGGCTGCCCCGGATCCCCCGCCACCGGCGGTTGCCGAGGGAGCGGAGATCCTCGCCCTCCAGCTCCAGGGTGTCGGCCCGCACCGACGCGCCGGGGCCGTTGAGGCCCACCAGCGCCCGGGCGGTGACGCTCTTGCCGGAGCCGGACTCGCCGACGACGGCCAGGCACTCTCCGGCGGCCAGCGTGAAGCCGATGCCCCGGACGGCCTCGACCCGGCCCTGACGGGTGCCGAACCCGATGCGCAGCCCGTCGACGGTGAGCAACGTAGGGGGTGGATCAGCGTCTGCCATCGGCGGGCCTTCCTTCGAAACGGCGTTGCAGATCACGTCCGACGACGTTCACGGCCAGCACGGTGAGGGTGATGGCGGCCCCGGGGAACACGGCGGGCGCCCAGGAGATGTCCAGCAGGTCCCGGCCCTGCGCGAGCATGGCGCCCCACTCCGGGGCAGGGGGCTGCGGGCCGAGTCCGAGGAAGCTGAGCGAGGACCCGGCGATGATGGCCGAGCCGATGCCCACGGTGGCCAGCACCAGCAGCGGCGGCAGGGCGTTGGGCAGCAGATGGCGCAGCAGGACACTCGTACGGGACCTGCCCAGCACCCGGGCCGCCTGGACATAGTCGGAATGGCGGATCACCAGCGCCTGGCCCCGGGCCAGCCGGACGAAGCCGGGCACCATGGAGACGCTGATGGCGAGCGTCGAGTTGACGGTGCCGGGGCCCAGGACGGCCACCACCAGCAGCGCCAGCAGCAGCCCGGGGAAGGCGAGCAGGATGTCGGTGACCCGCATCACCAGCTCGTCGACGGCCCGTCCGGAGGTCGCCGCGAGCACCCCCAGCAGCGATCCGACGAGCACCGCCACCGCGGTCGCCCCCAGGCCCCCGGCGAGCGAGTAGCGGGCGCCGTGCACGACCCGGCTGTACACGTCCTGCCCCAACTGGTCGGTGCCGAACCAGTGGGCGGACCCGGGGCGGGCGAGGGGGTTCAGCGCGTCGGCCGCGTCGGGCGCCTGCCCCGCGAGCAGCCCGGGCCACAGCGCGGCCACGGCGATCAGCGCCAATACGGCCCAGGCCACCGCCACCGCCGGGCGGACCGCCCACCGGCCGGGCCGCAGCCGCCCGGCCACACCGCCTTTCCCGACGGCCCCTCCGACGGCCGCGAGGTCACCGGTCGTGCTCATCCCAGCCCCCGTTCTGCCGCCGCGGGCGGCAGATGGGGCCGGCCCCGGGTGACGACCAGGGCGGGGGAGCGCAGCACCGACAGATCGGCCCGCGGATCTCCGTCGACGAGCACCAGGTCCGCGTCGAGGCCGGCCGCCAGCCTTCCGGTGCGATCGCCGAGCCCCAGCGCCTCGGCGGCCCGGCTCGTCGCCATCTCCAGCACCACGTCCGCCGGGAGCCCGGCGCGGCCGAACCACTCCAGGCCGGTCGCGTAGTCGTCGAACCCGGCTCCCCGGATGCCCGCGTCGGTGCCCGCCACCAGCCGCACCCCGCGCTCGTGCTGATGGAGCGCCACATCGAGCCAGGGACGCATCCGCTCGGGGCCGATACTGCGGGCGGCGAGATCCAGCGAACCGCTGTACGTGGGGCAGACATAGGTTCCGGTGGCGGCGATCCGGTCGACCAGGTCGGGCCGCTCCTCCGGGCCGGCCCCGGTTCCGCCCGCGGCGATGAACGAGCAGTGCTCCAGGGTGTCGACCCCGGCGTCCAGCGCGGCCTCCACCCCCGCCGCCCCGTGCACATGGGCCGCGACGCGCCTGCCCGCGCTGTGCGCCTCCTGGACGGCGAACGTCAACTCCGCCGTGGTGAACTGCGGTTCGGCGGGCGCGGGACCGTCGGGCGTCAGGGTGCCGCCGGTGGCCATCACCTTGATCCAGTCGGCGCCGGCCGCGACATTCCGTCGGATCACCGCCCGGATCCCGTCGGTGCCCTTCGCCTCCCCGCCGAGGAACCAGCAGTGCCCGCCGGGGATGGTGACGGGGGAGCCCGCCGACAGGACCCGGGGGCCGACGAGCAGGCCCCGGTCGACGGCGTCCCGCAGCGCGGCCACCACCCCGTCCCGGTCACCGAGGTCCCGTACGGTCGTGACCCCGTGGTCGAGCATCAGCCGGGCCCGCCCGGCGACGGAGAACGGCAGCGTCCGGTCGTCGCCGGCCAGCAGGGCCGCCACGGGGTCGGGCCCGGCGTCGAACGACAGATGGACATGGGTGTCGATCAGGCCGGGCAGCAGGACGGCCCCGGGGAAGTCGGCCACCGGGGTGCCGGGGGCCGCGCGGGCGACGACCTCCGCGCGGGGCCCGACGTCCGCGATGGCGCTCCCGTCGACCAGCACGGCCCCGTCCACCAGCGTCCGCCCCGCCGGCCCGTACAGCAGCAGACCGGCGGCGTAGATCCGCGACGTCATGCGTATGCCTCCTTCAGCCGGGGATCGATCACCCGGTACAGCCAGTCCACGAGCAGACTGACGACGACGAACAGCAGCGTGCTCACCACGACCACCCCGGTGACCACGGGGAAGTCACGCCCTTGGATCGCGGTGGCCAGCACCCGGCCGATGCCCTGGCGGCTGAAGACGGTCTCCACCACGACAGCCCCGCTGAACAGGCTGCCCACCACCCACCCGGAGAGGGTGACCATGGGAATCAGCGCGTGCCGCAGCGCGTGCCGGAAGCGCACCGCGCTCTCGCCGGAACCGCGGGCGCGGGCGCTGAGCACGAACGGCTCCTCCAGCGCCCGCTCCACGCCCGCCCGCATGACCTGCGCGAACACCCCGACGAGCGCCGCCGCGAGGGTGACGGCCGGCAGCACCAGGCCGGCCGGACCATTGCCGCCCGCCGCCGGGAACACATGCCAGTGGAAGGAGAACACCGTCAGCAGCGTCACCCCCACCCAGAAGCTGGGGCTGGAGCTGAGCACCAGCTCCACCACGGTCGACGCCCGCCGCATCAGCGGCCACCGGCCCGCCGTGGAGACGGCCAGCAGCAGCGCCACCACGAACGCGAGCGTGAACGCGGTCACCGCCAGCTCGACCGTCGCCCACAGCTGACTGCCGATCACATGGCCGACCGTGTCCTGGAGTTGGTACGACATCCCCAGATCGCCACGGAGCAGCCGACCGAGGAACAGGCCGTACTGCACGACCAGCGGACGGTCGGTCCCCAGGTCGTGCCGCACCTGCGCCACGGCCTGCGGTGTCGCCGTCGTCCCGCCGAGGATGACCCGTACCGGGTCGCCCGGCGTCAACCGCACCGCGATGAACGCGGCCGTGGCGGAGCCGAGCAGCACCAGCACCGACAGCGCCAGCCGGCGCGCGAACCAGCGCGCCGCACCCCACCCCGGCCGGCTCACGCGCCGCCCACCGACACGTCGTAGAAGAGCGGGTACGCGGCGGCCTCGAAGGCCAGCCCGTGCACCTTCTTCGCGGCGCCGACGTAATACGTGGGCACATAGACGGGCATGTCCAGCGCCAGGTCGCGCAGCCGCCGCTGCACCTTCACATAGTCCGCGGCCCGCGCCGCCGGGTCGGTGGCGGTGGAGCCGGCCCGCAACCACGCGTCGATCTGCGGGTCCTTGACCCGGAAGACGTTCAGTCCCCCCTTGTCCAGCGTCTGGTCCGAGGCGAACAGGGTCCGCAGGATGTCCGGATCGGCGCGTACGTTGCTGGCGTCCCAGATCTCCGCCTTGCCCGCGAAGACGTCCTGGGAGTAGGTGCCGACATCCATCGCGACCCGGTTGATCCGGATGCCCACCTTCTTCGCCTGCGCCACGATGCCCTGGCCCAGGACGTCCCGCTGCTCACGCAGGATCGCGGCCACGTACGGCCAGCGGAGCGTCAGCTCCTTGCCGTCGCGCACCCGGTAGCCGGCCGAGTCGCGCTGCGTCCAGCCGGCCTGGTCCAGCAGCTGGTTGGCCAGGGCCGGGTCGTAGGGCCAACTGCCCTGCATCGAGGCGTCGTAGCCCGGGGTGCGCGGGCCCAGCTCGCTCCAGGCGCGGTCGTACGCCCCGAAGTCGACCGACTTGACGAGCTGGGTCAGGTCCACCGACCGCAGCAGCGCGGTCCGTACCCGCTTGTCGGCCAGCGGCCCGCCGGGCGCGGGATTGAAGTGCAGGCTGTAGACCCCGCCGGGCGCCTGCGCGCTCAGCACCTGGATACGGGAGGCCTTCTGGAGGCTCTTGATGTTCGGTGCCGGCAGCCCGCCGACGACATCCACCTCGCCGCTGTTCAGCGCGCCGACCCGGACGGTGTTCTCCTCGATGAAGCGGATCGTCAGGGTCTTCAGATGCGCCGGACCGGTGTGCCGCGCGGACGGCGGGCCCCAGTCGTACGCCGGGTTCTGCTTCAGCACCATGCTCTGCTTCTTGGTCCAGCTCACGAACTCGAACGGCCCCGAACCGATGGGCGCGCCGCACAACTGGGCCGCCGATCTGCGCAGTGCCTTGGCGGACTGGATGCCGAGAAAGGCGGTGCTGAGCGACTGGAGCAGCGCGGAGTCCGGGCGGGAGAGGCTGACCTTCACCGTCGAGGCGTCGACGGCGGTCGACGACTTGTACGCGCTCAACAGCCCGGCCGCATAAGTGGACTTGGTCTTCGGGTCGACGGCGTGGTCGAGAGTCGCCTTGACGGCGGTCGCGTCCAGCGCGGTGCCGTCGTGGAACCGCACGCCGGTGCGGAGGTGGAAGACATAGGTCTTGCCGTCGCCCGACACCGTCCAGCTCTTGGCGAGCCACGGCTTGATGGTTCCGTCGGGGGTGTCGTTCACCAGCGAGTCGAAGATGTTGCGGTCGATGAGCGCCGTCACGTCCCGCGGGCTGACCGCCGGGTCCACGCACGCGGGTTCGGAGTCGGCGGCGAACGTCAGTGCCGAACTCGCGGCTCCGGCCCCGCCCGTGGCGCTGCCGGAGCTTGAGGAACACGCGGTGAGACCGACCCCCGCCAGCAGGGACAGAGCGGCGAGCAGTGCGGGCGCCCGGTGGGCCGGGGGCCGAGTCGTGATGAGCAAGGGCCGTCTCCTTGTGCGGGTTTCACCAGGGATCAGGGCATGCGGAGCGACCCGGCGGAGCACCCCGGGCGCGTCCCGGTCGAACTTTCGTCCACGGTTCTAAAGGCCCGCTAAAGGGGCGCTGCCCGCCGGGCGGGCTTTAGCGCGTGGCAAGAGCGCGCTAAGTCCCGGCCGCGACGGTGGCGGCACCTGTGTGGCTGCGCGTCGGAATCGAGGGATGGCTTTCCATGGGACAAGAGGACAAGCTCCGCGACTATCTGAAGCGTGTGACGACCGACCTGCACCAGACCCGGCACCGTCTGCGCGACGCCGAGGCCCGGGAGCACGAGCCGATCGCCATCGTCGCGGCGGCCTGCCGGTACCCGGGTGGCGTGACCTCGCCGGACGAGTTGTGGCGTGCGGTGGCGGACGGTGCCGACGCGGTGGGGGAGTTCCCCGGCAACCGCGGCTGGGACGTGGAGGGCCTCTACGACCCCGACCCTGCGGCCACCGGCAGGACCTACGCCCGGCGGGGCGGATTCCTCCACGACGCCGACGAGTTCGACGCCGACTTCTTCGAGATCAGCCCGCGCGAGGCACTCGCCATGGACCCGCAGCAGCGGGTGCTGCTGGAGATCGCCTGGGAGACCCTGGAACGCGCCGGCATCGATCCGCTGTCGCTGCGCGGCAGCGACAGCGGCGTGTACATCGGTGCGATCGCCCAGGACTACGCGCCCGCGCTGCGTGAGGTGCCGCCCGAGGTCGAGGGCTATCTGGGCGCCGGCATCGTCACCAGCGTCGCCTCGGGACGCATCGCCTACACCTTCGGCCTGGAGGGCCCGGCCCTGACGGTCGACACCGCCTGCTCTTCCTCACTGGTGGCGCTGGACCTCGCGGTACGGGCGCTGCGCAGGGGCGAGTGCTCCCTCGCCCTCGCGGGCGGTGTGACGGTGATGGCGGCACCCCGGCTCTTCGTCGAGTTCAGCAGGCAGCGCGGGCTGTCGCCGGACGGCCGCTGCCGGGCCTTCGCGGCGGGCGCGGACGGCACCGGCTTCGCCGAGGGAGCCGGCCTGGTCCTGGTCGAGCGGCTGTCCGACGCGCGGCGCAACGGCCACCCGGTCCTGGCGGTGATCCGCGGCACGGCGGTCAACCAGGACGGCGCGAGCAACGGACTCACGGCGCCGAACGGACCGTCGCAGGAACGGGTGATCCGCCAGGCACTGGCCGACGCCGGACTGAACCCCGGCGACGTCGACGCCGTGGAAGGTCACGGCACGGGAACCAAACTCGGCGACCCCATCGAGGCCCAGGCCCTGATCGCCGCCTACGGAAAGGAGCACACACCCCAACGGCCGCTGTGGCTCGGCTCGTTGAAGTCGAACGTGGGCCACACCCAGGCCGCCGCCGGGATCGGCAGCGTCATCAAGATCGCCATGGCCCTGCGGCACGGGGTCCTGCCGCGCACACTGCACATCGACGCGCCCACCCCGCACGTGGACTGGGGAGAGGGCAGCGTACGGCTGCTGACCGAGGAGCAGCCCTGGACGCCCGACGCGACAAGGCCGCGCCGGGCGGCGGTGTCCTCCTTCGGGCTCAGCGGCACCAACGCGCATGTGGTGATCGAGGAGCCGCCCGCACCCGAGGAAGCCCCGCGGGAAGCGGCGGACAGGCCTCCCGCCGTGCCGTGGCTCCTGTCCGCCCGCAGCACCGAGGCACTGAGGCAACAGGCCCGGCGGCTGCGGGAGTTCGCGGACGCACGCCCCGAGCTGGACCCGGCGGCGGTGGGGCGGACACTGGCCGCCTCCCGTACCCCGCTGGAACACCGCGCCGTGGCCGTCGGCCGGAACCGGGACGAACTGCTGCGCCTGCTCGACGATCTGGCCGACGGGCGCACCGCGACGGGTGCGGTCACCGGCCGGGCGGCCGAGGAACCGGGCCGTACCGCTTTCCTGTTCACCGGACAGGGCAGCCAACGGGTCGGCATGGGCCGCGAGTTGTACGAGACGTTCCCCGTCTTCCGCAGTGCGCTGGACGAGGTGTGCGGGCACCTGGACGGCCAACTGCCGCGCCCACTGCGCGAGGTGCTGTTCGCGGCGGACGGAACTCCCGGGGCGCGGGCGCTGCACGGCACCCGGTTCGCCCAGGCGGGCCTGTTCGCGGTACAGGTCGCCCTGTACCGGCTGCTGGAGTACTACGGGGTCGTACCGGACGCGCTGATCGGTCACTCCGTCGGCGAGCTGGCCGCCGCCCATGTCGCCGGGGTCCTCGGCCTCGCCGACGCCAGCACCCTGGTCGCCGCCCGCGGCCGGCTGATGGAGTCCGCGCGCTCCGACGGCGCCATGATCGCGGTCGAGGCGTCCGAGGACGAGGTCCTGCCGTACGTGGGCGAGGGCACCGGAGTCGCGATCGCCGGGCTCAACAGCCCCACCTCCACCGTACTGTCCGGCGACGCCGGGGCCGTCGAGGAGATCGCCGCCCGCTTCGCCGCCACCGGCCGCAGGACCAGCCGGCTGCGGGTCAGCCACGCCTTCCACTCCCCGCACATGGACGCGGTGCTGGAGGAGTTCCGCCAGGTCGCGACAGGCCTCACCTACCACGAACCCCGGATCGTGGTCGTCTCCAACGTCACCGGCGCGCCCGTCCTGCCGGGACAGCTCACCGACCCGGAGTACTGGGTCCAGCACATCCGGCGCCCGGTCCGCTTCCTGGACGGCGTACGGGCCCTGGAGGCGTCCGGCGTCACCGGCTATGTCGAGTTGGGTCCCGCCCCCGTCCTCACCTCGCTGGCCCAGCAGTGCGTCGAGGACCCGGACACCGCCGCCTTCGCCCACACCCTGCGCGACAAGGAGCCCGAGCCGGTCGGCCTGCTCTCCGCGCTGGCCCGGGTCCACGTCCGCGGTCACGCCGTCGACTGGTCCGCCCACCTGCCCGCCGGCGGTCCCGCCGCCGACCCCGGCGACCTGCCGACGTACGCCTTCCGGCGCGACCGCTTCTGGCTCACGGGCACCGGGACCACCGATGTGGCCTCGGCCGGGCTCGCTGCACCGGGCCATGTCCTGCTCGGCGCGTCCGTCGACCTCGCCGACACCGGTCAGTTGGTGCTCTCCGGCCGGCTGACCCTGGCCGGTCACCCGTGGCTGGCGGACCACGCCGTCGGCGGCACGGTCCTGCTGCCCGGCACCGGGTTCGTGGACCTGGCGCTGCACGCCGCGAGCCGCACCGGTCTCGCCGCCGTCGAGGACCTCACCATCGAGATGCCCCTCGTCCTCGACCGGCAGAGCCCCGTGCAGCTCCAGGTCGCGGTCGGCCCGCCGGACGACGGCGGGCGCCGGCCGGTGTCGGTGCACTCGCGCCCCGAGCCCTCCGACGCCGACGCCGACCCCGCCGCATGGACCCGGCACGCCACCGGCACGCTGGCCCCCGGCGCACCGGTCCCCGACCCCTCCGGCGTCCCGGACGCCTGGCCGCCGCCGGGGGCCACCCGGCTGGAACTGGACGGGGTGTACGAGCGGTTGGCCGCCCACGGCTACACGTACGGCCCGGCCTTCCAGGGGCTGCGCGAGCTGTGGCGCACCGCTGACGGGACCCTGCACGCCGTGATCGCGCTGCCCGAGGGCACCGACCCGGCCGGGCACACCGTCCACCCGGCCCTGCTGGACGCCGCGCTGCACCCGCTGCTGGCCACGGCCCTCGCGGACTCCGAGGCGTCCGGAGGTGAACTCCCGCTCCGCGTGCCCTTCTCGTGGACCGGCATCACGCTGCACGCCACCGAGGCCACCACGCTGCGCGTCCATCTCACCCACCCGGCCGCCGACACCGTGACGGTCCGGGCGACGGACGAGTCCGGCGCGGCCGTGGTCTCCGTCGAGGAGCTGACACTCCGTCAGACATCGACCGGCAGGCTCGCCGCAGGGCGGGCCGACGGCGCCAACCTGCTGTACCGACTCGGGTGGACACCGCTGCCCACCGACACCGCCCCGGCCGACCCGCCCCGCACGGCCGTACTCGGCGAGCTTGGCCCCGCGACGGCGGCGGCCCTCGGCCACCCGGTCGCGCACCCCGGCCCCGACGGCGACGCACCCGGCGTGGTGTTCCTGCCGTGCCTGCCGCAGGCCGGGCCGGACCCGGTGACAGCCATGCATGACGCCACCCGGCAGCTGCTGGGGACCCTGCACGACTGGCTCGCCGACGAACGGTTCGCCGACTCGCGGCTGGTCGTGGTCACCGCCGGCGCCGCGGGCGTCGGCACCGGCGAGGACGTCCCCGACCTGGCGGGCGCCGCCCTGTGGGGACTCGTACGCTCCGCCCAGTCCGAGCACCCGGGCCGGTTCACCCTGCTCGACCTCGACGCCGATCTCGCCCCCGACCACGTCGACGCCACCCACCGCGCGGTGCTCGCCGCCCTCGCCGCCGACGAACCCCAACTCGCCGTACGACAGGGCGTGCTGTACGCCAACCGCCTGCTCAGGGCCGCCTCCGACGAGGCCCTCGTGCCACCGGACGACACCGACGCATGGCGCCTGGGGACGACCGGCAAGGGCACCCTGGAGAACGTCGCCCTGCTCCCCGCCCCCGATGCCGCGGCACCCCTCACCGCCGGCCAGGTACGGGTCGGCGTACGCGCCGTGGGCGTCAACTTCCGCGATGTGCTCATCGCCCTCGGCAGCTACCCGGGCGAGGCCCCCATGGGCGGCGAAGGCGCGGGAGTGGTCCTGGAGACCGGACCCGGAGTGACCCGGCTCGCCCCCGGGGACCGGGTGATGGGCCTGTTCGCCGACGGCGCCGGACCCGTCGCCGTCGCCGACCACCGCACACTCACCACGATCCCGGACGGCTGGTCGTTCGCCCAGGCCGCCGCCACCCCCGTTGTCTTCCTCACCGCCTACTACGCGCTCGTCGACCTGGGCGGACTGCGGGCCGACGAGTCCCTGCTGGTGCACGCGGCGGCCGGCGGCGTCGGCATGGCCGCCGTACAACTCGCCCGCCACCTGGGAGCCGAGGTCTACGGCACCGCCAGCGCCGGGAAGTGGCAGACACTGCGCGACCTGGGCTTCGACGACGCCCACCTCGCCGGCTCGCGCACACTCGACTTCGAGGAGCGGCTGCTGCGCGCGACGCACGGCCGGGGCGTCGACGTCGTACTCGACTCCCTCGCCGGGGAGTTCGTCGACGCGTCCCTGCGACTGCTGCCGCGCGGCGGCCGGTTCCTGGAGATGGGCAAGGCCGACATCAGGGACGCCGGGCAGGTGGCCCGGGACCACCAGGACGTCGCCTACCGGGCGTTCGACATGAGCGAGGCGGGCCCCGACCGGATCCAGGAGATCCTCGGCGAACTCGGCACTCTCTTCGCGAACGGCACCCTCACCCCCCTCCCGGTCACCGCGTGGGACATACGCCATGCCCGCGAGGCGTTCCGCCACCTCGGCCAGGCCCGCCACACCGGCAAGGTCGTCCTGACGCTGACACACGCACCCGACCCCGACGGCACCGTCCTGATCACCGGCGGCAGCGGCGCCCTCGCCGCCGTCACCGCCCGCCACCTCGCGGCCCAACACGGCGCCAAACACCTCCTGCTCGCCGCCCGCCGGGGGGCGGACGCCCCGCACGCGGCCGAGCTGACGGCCGAACTCGCCGAACTCGGCGCCGAGGTGACCTGGGCGCCCTGCGACGTCTCCGACCGGGACGCGCTCACCGCCCTGCTGGCCTCGGTGCCCGCCGAGCACCCGCTGACGGCCGTGTTCCACACCGCGGGCACCCTGGACGACGGCCTGCTGACGGCGCTCACCCCCGAGCGCGTCGACGCCGTACTGCGCCCCAAGGCCGACGCCGCCCGGCACCTGCACGACCTGACCCGTGGGCTCGATCTCGCCGCGTTCGTGCTGTACTCCTCCATTGCGGGCACCCTCGGCAACCCCGGCCAGGCCAACTACGCCGCGGCCAACGCCCATCTGGACGCCCTCGCCCGCCACCGCCGCGCACAGGGCCTGCCCGCCACCTCCCTCGCCTGGAGCCTGTGGGGACTCCCCGACGGCATGGCCGGCGGCATCGGCCGGGCCGGACTGGACCGGATCGCCGCGTCCGGCCTCCCCGCCCTCACCGCCGCACAGGGCCTCGCCGCCCTGGACGCCGCCCTCGGCCACGACCGGGCCGACCTCGTACCCGTACGCGTCGACACCGCGGCACTGCGGGCACGCGCCGCCGACGACGAACTGCCCGCCGTACTGCGCTCCCTCGTCCGCACCCCCACCCGGCGGGCGGCGGGCGGCGGCGCACCCGGCGGCGCCATGGCCCTGCAACAGCGGTTGGCGGCCCTTTCCGAGCCGGAACGGAAGGAGCTCCTGCTCGACCTCGTACGCACCGAGGTGGCGGCCGTCCTCGGGCGCGGCGGCGGCGACACCATCGACCCGCGACGCGCCTTCAAGGAACTGGGCTTCGACTCACTGTCCGCCGTCGAACTCCGCAACCGCCTCAACACCACCACCGGGCTGCGGCTCCCCGCGACCCTCGTCTTCGACCACCCGACCCCCGCGGCGCTCGCCGCCGAACTGCGGGCGGGCCTGCTGGGCCGGGGCGAGGAGGCCGCCGCCCGCGGTCCGCAGACCGCCACCGGAGTGGGAACGGACGGCGACGCCCTCGCGATCATCGGGATGGCCTGCCGCTTCCCCGGCGGGGTGACCACCCCGGAGGGACTGTGGCGAGTGCTCGCCGACGGCACCGACACCATCGGGGACTTCCCCGGCGACCGGGGCTGGGACATCGACGCGCTGTACGACCCGGACCCGCAGAGCCCGGGCACCTCGTACACCCGGCGGGGCGGCTTCATCCAGGGCGTCGACGGCTTCGACGCCGAGTTCTTCGGCATCAACCCGCGCGAGGCACTCGCCATGGACCCGCAGCAGCGGCTGCTGCTGGAGACCGCCTGGGAGGCACTGGAGCGGGCCGGTATCGAACCGACAACACTGCGGGCCAGCGACACCGGGGTCTTCGCCGGTGTGATCGCGGGCGACTACGTCACCCGCCTCGGAAAGGTCCCCGAAGGACTCGAAGGCTATCTGTCCAGCGGCAACACCACGAGCGTCGCCTCGGGCCGGATCGCGTACTCCCTGGGCCTGGAGGGCCCGGCGGTGACGGTCGACACGGCATGCTCCTCGTCGCTGGTGGCGCTGCACCTGGCGGGGCAGGCCCTGCGGTCGGGCGAGTGCTCGCTGGCCCTGGTCGGCGGCGCGACCATCATGGCCGGACCCGCGAACTTCGTGGAATTCAGCCGCCAGCGCGCCCTGTCCGCGGACGGCCGCTGCAAGGCGTTCTCCGCCGACGCCGACGGCACGGGCTGGGGCGAGGGCGTCGGCATGCTGCTCGTGGAACGGCTGTCCGACGCACACCGCAACGGGCACCGGGTGCTCGCCGTCGTACGCGGCTCCGCGGTGAACCAGGACGGTGCGAGCAACGGGCTCACCGCGCCCAACGGTCCCTCACAGGAGCGGGTCATCCGGCAGGCTCTCGCGAACGCGGGGTTGAACGCGGCGGACGTGGACGCGGTCGAGGCGCACGGGACCGGTACGACACTGGGTGACCCGATCGAGGCGCAGGCTTTGCTGGCCACCTACGGTCAGGAGCATTCGCCCGAACAGCCGCTGTGGCTGGGCTCGTTGAAGTCCAACGTCGGGCACACGCTCGGTGCGGCGGGCGTGGGCGGGGTGATCAAGGTCGTCCTGGCGCTGGAGCACGAACAACTGCCGATGACCCTGCACGCCGACGAGCCGACCCCCCACGTGGACTGGGGCGAGGGCGCGGTGCGGCTGCTGAGCCGCCCCCGGGCCTGGGAACGCGGCACCGGGCGGACCCGCCGGGCGGCCGTGTCGTCCTTCGGGATCAGCGGTACCAACGCCCATGTCGTCCTGGAGGAAGCCCCGGCGCCGCAACCCGCGGCGGAGACCGTGCCGGACGAGCGGCAGCCCGTGCCGTGGGTGCTGTCGGCCCGTACCCCGGAGGCGCTGCGGGACCAGGCCGTACGGCTGCGGACGGCGGCCCTGGCCGCCGGCCCGGAACTCTCCCCGGTCGGCGTGGGACACGCGCTCGCCACCACCCGCACCTTGTTCGAGCACCGCGCGGTGGTCGTCGGAGACGACCGCGACCGGCTCCTGGACGGCCTCACCGCGCTTGCCACCGGCACCGAAGCCCCGCACCTCGTCACCGGCCGGGCGACATCCGGAAAGACCGTGTTGGTGTTTCCGGGGCAGGGGTCGCAGTGGGTGGGGATGGCGCGTGGTTTGAGTGGGGCGTCGCCGGTGTTTCGGGAGCGGTTGGTGGAGTGTGCGGTGGCGTTGTCGTCGTATACGGACTGGTCGTTGCTGGATGTGTTGGACGGTGTGGAGGGTGCGGCGTCGTTGGAGCGGGTGGATGTGGTGCAGCCGGCGTTGTGGGCGGTGATGGTGTCGTTGGCTGCGTTGTGGCGTTCGCATGGGGTGGTGCCGGATGCGGTGGTGGGGCATTCGCAGGGTGAGATCGCGGCGGCGGTGGTGGCGGGTGCGCTGAGTTTGGAGGATGGCGCTCGGGTGGTGGCGTTGCGGAGCCGCGCTATTACTGGGTTGGCGGGTCGTGGCGGGATGGTGTCGGTGGCGCTGTCTGTTGGTGAGGT
>NZ_JBSFKO010000064.1:0-34856 GCF_053598575.1 Streptomyces sp. NPDC001100 | reverse complement strand
CGAAGCCGATGCCCTTGGCGCCCAGCTCCTCGGCGTGCTTCTCGTCGTCCGTCCAACGGGAGTTGCCGCCGTCGACCACCGTGTCGCCGGGCTGGAGCAGCTCGCCCAGCTCGTCGACGACCGACTGGGTCGGGGCGCCGGCCGGGACCATCACCCAGACCGTGCGCGGCGCTTCGAGCTTGCCGACCAGTTCGGCCAGGTCGCTCACGTCGGAGATCTCGGGGTTGCGGTCGTAGCCGATGACGGTGTGGCCCGCGCGGCGGATGCGCTCGCGCATGTTGCCGCCCATCTTGCCGAGGCCGATCAGTCCGAGCTGCATGTCAGTTCACTTCCTGAGAATCCTGGGAGTCCTGCGAATTACGGAGAGTCCGGTAAGCCGCCACGAGCGCGGCGGTGGAGGCGTCCAGGCCCGGTACGTCGGCGCCTTCGGTGAGGGCGGGTTCGACCCGCTTGGCGAGGACCTTGCCCAGCTCGACGCCCCACTGGTCGAAGGAGTCGATGTTCCAGACCGCGCCCTGCACGAACACCTTGTGCTCGTAGAGCGCGATGAGCTGGCCGAGCACGGAGGGGGTCAGCTCGCGGGCCAGGATGGTGGTCGTGGGGTGGTTGCCCTTGAAGGTCTTGTGCGGGACCAGCTCCTCCGCCACGCCCTCGGCGCGCACCTCGTCGGGCGTCTTGCCGAACGCCAACGCCTGGGTCTGGGCGAAGAAGTTGGCCATCAGCAGGTCGTGCTGCGCCTTGAGCCCTTCGCTCAGCTCGGCGACCGGGTTGACGAAGCCGATGAAGTCCGCCGGGATCAACTTGGTGCCCTGGTGGATGAGTTGGTAGTAGGCGTGCTGCCCGTTCGTGCCGGGCGTGCCCCACACCACGGGGCCTGTCTGCCACTCCACCGGATTCCCGTCCCGGTCCACCGACTTGCCGTTGGACTCCATGTCCAGCTGCTGCAAGTAGGCGGTGAACTTGGAGAGGTAGTGGCTGTACGGCAGCACCGCGTGCGACTGGGCGTCGTGGAAGTTGCCGTACCAGACGCCCAACAGGCCGAGCAGCAAAGGTGCGTTGGACTCGGCGGGCGCGGTGCGGAAGTGCTCGTCGACGAGGTGGAAACCGTCGAGCATCTCGCGGAAGCGGTCCGGGCCGATCGCGATCATCAGGGAGAGCCCGATGGCCGAGTCGTAGGAGTAGCGTCCGCCGACCCAGTCCCAGAACTCGAACATGTTGTCCGTGTCGATGCCGAAGTCCGACACCTTCTCGGCGTTGGTCGACAGTGCCACGAAGTGCTTCGCCACGGCCTTGTCGTCACCGCCAAGACCGTCGAGCAGCCAGGTCCGGGCGGACGTCGCGTTGGTGATCGTCTCGATGGTGGTGAACGTCTTCGACGCCACGATGAACAGCGTCTCGGCGGGGTCGAGGTCGCGGGTGGCCTCGTGCAGGTCGGCGCCGTCCACGTTCGACACGAAGCGGACCGTCAACCCGCGGTCGGTGAACGCGCGGAGGGCCTCGTACGCCATGGCCGGACCGAGGTCCGAGCCGCCGATGCCGATGTTGACGACATTGCGGATACGGCGGCCCGTGTGCCCGGTCCACTCGCCGGAGCGGACGCGGCCGGCGAAGGCGGCCATCCTGTCGAGCACCGCGTGCACGGCCGGGACGACGTTCTCGCCGTCGACCTCGATCACCGCGTCCCGGGGAGCGCGCAGGGCGGTGTGCAGGACCGCGCGGTCCTCGGTCACGTTGATCTTCTCGCCGCGGAACATGGCGTCCCGGAGGCCGAACACGTCCGTGGCGGCGGCGAGTTCCTGGAGCAGGGCCAGGGTCTCGTCCGTGATCAGGTGCTTGGAGTAGTCGATGCGCAGGTCGCCGACAGTGACCACGTACCGCTCCGCGCGCTCCGGGTCCGCCGCGAACAACTCACGCAGCTGCGGGTTCAGCTGACCCGCGCGGTGGTCCTCCAGGGCGGTCCACTCGGGCCGCCGCACGAGCTTGGGGGAGTCAGACATGAGAGGGGGTCTCCTTGGTGCCCTCGGCCCGGAGGGCGATGGCGTACATCTCGTCGGCGTCGAGGCGCCGCAGCTCCTCGGCGATGAGTTCGGAGGTGGTGCGGACCTTCAGCGCGAGGGTGCGGGAGGGCTGCCCGGGCAGGGACAGCGTCGCGAGGGGGCCGTCGGGGCGGTCGATGACGATGTCGCCGGCGCCGGTACCCAGGCGGACGGCCGTGATGACCGGCCCGTCGGTGACCACGCGGTCGATCTTCACCTTGAGACGGGCCTCCAGCCAGCGGGCCAGCAGTTCGGCGGCCGGGTTCTCGGCCTCGCTCTCCACCGCACCGGAGGTGATCTTGGACTTGGCCTGGTCGAGGGCCGCCGCCAGCATCGAGCGCCAGGGGGTGAGCCGGGTCCAGGCGAGGTCGGTGTCGCCGGGCGCGTAGGCACGGGCGCGGGTGCCCAGCTCTTCGAGCGGGTTCGCCGCCGCGTACAGGTCGGTGATCCGGCGCTGCGCGAGGGCGCCCAGCGGGTCCTTCGCCGGGATCTCGGGCGCCTCCACCGGCCACCACACGACGACCGGCGCGTCCGGCAGCAGCAGCGGCAGCACCACGGAGTCGGCGTGGTCGGACACCTCGCCGTAGGTCCGCAGCACGACCGTCTCGCCGGTGCCGGCGTCGGCGCCCACCCGGACCTCGGCGTCGAGGTGCGAGTTGGTGCGGTCGCGCGGGGTGCGGGCGTGCCGCTTGATGACGACCAGGGTGCGCGAGGGGTGCTCGTGCGAGGCCTCCTCGGCCGCCTTGATCGAGTCGTAGGCGTTCTCCTCGTCCGTGACGATGACCATCGTCAGGACCATGCCCACGGCAGGGGTGCCGATGTCGCGGCGACCCTGCACCAGCGCCTTGTTGATCTTGCTTGCCGTGGTGTCGCTCAGGTCGATCTTCATGGCCTGCGCCAGCTCCGTCCGTCTCGTGCGAGCATCTCGTCCGCCTCCTCGGGGCCCCAACTGCCCGAGGAGTACTGCGCGGGCCTGCCGTTCTGTGCCCAGTACTCCTCGATCGGGTCGAGGATCTTCCAGGACTCTTCCACTTCCTGGTGGCGCGGGAACAGGTTGGCGTCGCCGAGCAGCACGTCCAGGATGAGCCGCTCGTACGCCTCCGGGCTCGACTCCGTGAACGACTCGCCGTAGGCGAAGTCCATGGACACGTCCCGGATCTCCATCGAGGTGCCCGGCACCTTCGAACCGAACCGGACCGTCATGCCCTCGTCGGGCTGGACGCGGATGACGATCGCGTTCTGGCCCAGCTCCTCGGTGGCACTGGAGTCGAAGGGGGAGTGCGGGGCGCGCTTGAAGACCACCGCGATCTCCGTGACGCGCCGCCCCAGCCGCTTGCCGGTGCGCAGGTAGAAGGGGATGCCCGCCCAGCGGCGGTTGTCCACCTCCAGCTTGACGGCCGCGTAGGTGTCGGTCTTCGACTGCGGGTCGATGCCGTCCTCCTGGAGGTAGCCGACGACCTTCTCGCCGCCCTGCCAGCCCTCCGCGTACTGCCCGAACACCGTGTGCTCGCCCAGCTCCTTGGGCAGCCGCACCGACTTCAGCACCTTCAGCTTCTCGGTGAGCAGCGCCTCCTCGTCGAAGGCGATCGGCTCCTCCATGGCGGTCAGCGCCATCAGCTGGAGCAGGTGGTTCTGGATGACGTCACGCGCCGAGCCGATGCCGTCGTAGTAGCCGGCCCGGCCGCCGATGCCGATGTCCTCGGCCATCGTGATCTGGATGTGGTCGACGTAGGACCGGTTCCAGATCGGCTCGTACATCTGGTTCGCGAAGCGCAGCGCCAGGATGTTCTGGACGGTCTCCTTGCCGAGGTAGTGGTCGATGCGGAACACCTGGTCCGGGTCGAACACCTCGTGCACGATCTTGTTCAGCTCACGCGCGCTCTTCAGATCGCGCCCGAACGGCTTCTCGATGACCGCGCGACGCCAGGAACCCTCGCCGGCCGTCGCGAGGCCGTGCTTCTTCAGCTGCTGGACGACCTTCGGGAAGAACTTCGGCGGTACGGAGAGATAGAACGCGTAGTTGCCGCTGGTACCGCGCGAGGTGTCCAACTCGTCGACGGCCGCGCGCAGTTGCTTGAACGCGGTGTCGTCGTCGAAGTCGCCCGGGATGAACCGCATCCCCTCGGCGAGCTGCTGCCAGACCTCCTCGCGGAACTCGGTCCGGGAGTGCTCGCGCACCGAGTCGTGCACCACCTGCGCGAAGTCCTGGTCCTCCCAGTCCCGCCGGGCGAACCCGACGAGGGAGAACCCCGGCGGCAGCATGCCCCGGTTGGCCAGGTCGTAGACGGCCGGCATCAGCTTCTTGCGGGACAGGTCACCGGTGACCCCGAAGATGACGAGACCGGACGGGCCCGCGATCCGGGGGAGCCGGCGGTCGCGCTCGTCACGCAGCGGGTTGTCCCAGTGGGCGGCCAGGGCGTCGGTGAGTTCCTCGACGGTGAGCGCCTGGGTCTCCGGTGCCTCGGCCGCTTTCGTTGCGGGAAGTTCCTCACTCATTCCCCGTCGACCCCCTTGCCGCTCAGCGACTTCGCGACGGCGTCCAGCAGGTCCTGCCACGCCACCTCGAACTTGGCGACGCCCTCGTCCTCCAGCTGCTTGACGACGGTGTCGTACGAGATCCCCAGTCGCTCTACGGCGTCCAGGTCGGCGCGTGCCTGCGCGTAGCCGCCGGTCACCGTGTCGCCGTGGATGTCACCGTGGTCGGCGGTGGCGTTCAGCGTGGCCTCCGGCATGGTGTTGACCGTGCCGGGCGCGACCAGCTCGTCGACGTAGAGGGTGTCCTTGTAGGACGGGTCCTTCACACCGGTCGAGGCCCACAGGGGGCGCTGCTTGTTGGCGCCGGCGCTCGCGAGACCGGTCCAACGCTCACCCGCGAAGACCTCTTCGTAGGCCTCGTACGCGAGCCGCGCGTTGGCGAGCGCCGCCTTGCCCTTGAGAGCGAGCGCCTCGTCCGTGGCCAGCGCGGTCAGGCGCTTGTCGATCTCGGAGTCGACGCGGGAGACGAAGAAGGAGGCGACGGAGTGGATGGTGGCCAGGTCGATGCCCGCGGCCTTCGCCTTCTCCAGGCCGGCCAGGTAGGCGTCCATGACCTCGCGGTAGCGCTCCAGCGAGAAGATCAGCGTGACGTTGACGCTGATGCCCTCGCCGATGACCTCGGTGATCGCCGGGAGACCGGCCTTCGTCGCCGGGATCTTGATCATTGCATTGGAACGGTCCACCAGCCAGGAGAGCTGCTTGGCCTCGGCGATCGTCGCCGCCGTGTGGTGGGCCAGGCGCGGGTCGACCTCGATGGAGACCCGGCCGTCCCGGCCACCGGTCGCCTCGTACACCGGGCGCAGGATGTCGGCGGCGGCACGGACGTCGGCCGTCGTCATCATCCGTACGGCCTCTTCGACCGTCACCTTGCGTACGGCAAGGTCGCCGAGCTGCTCCTCGTAACCCTCTCCCGAGCCGATGGCGGCCTGGAAGATGGACGGGTTGGTGGTGACGCCGACGACGTTCTTCGTGTCGACGAGTTCGGCGAGGTTGCCGGACTCGATCCGCTTGCGCGACAGGTCGTCCAGCCAGATGGAGACGCCCTCGTCGGACAGGCGCTTGAGTGTTCCCGCGGTGGCGGTCACTTCGGTCACTGTGATCATCTTCTTTCTGGCGATCGGATCAACCGCGCGCGGCGGCAAGGGATTCCCGAGCCGCGGCGGCGACGTTCTCGGCCGTGAAACCGAACTCGGCGAACAGGGTCTTGGCATCGGCGGAGGCGCCGAAGTGTTCGAGGGAGACGATGCGTCCTGCGTCACCCGTGAACCGGTACCACGTGAGACCGATCCCGGCCTCGACCGCAACGCGGGCCTTCACGGACGGCGGAAGGACGCTGTCGCGGTACTCGCGCGGCTGCTCCTCGAACCACTCCACGGACGGCATCGACACCACCCGGGTGCCCACGCCTTCGGCCTCCAACTGCTCCCGCGCCTCGACGGCGAGGTGGACCTCGGAACCGGTCGCGATCAGCACGACGTCGGGGGTCTCGGCGGAGGAGTCCTTGAGGACGTAACCGCCGCGCGCCGCATCGGAGTTGGGCGCGTACGTCGGCACACCCTGGCGGGTCAGCGCGAGGCCGTGCGGGGCGGGCTTGGTGGCGTGCCGCTTGAGGATCTCGGCCCAGGCGATCGCGGTCTCGTTGGCGTCGGCCGGGCGGACGATGTTCAGGCCCGGGATGGCGCGCAGCGAGGCGAGGTGCTCGACCGGCTGGTGGGTGGGGCCGTCCTCGCCGAGCCCGATGGAGTCGTGCGTCCAGACGTACGTCACCGGGAGCTGCATCAGCGCGGAGAGGCGGACGGCGTTGCGCATGTAGTCGGAGAACACCAGGAAGGTGCCGCCGTAGACACGGGTGTTGCCGTGCAGGGCGATGCCGTTCATCTCGGCCGCCATGGAGTGCTCGCGGATGCCGAAGTGGATCGTACGGCCGTACGGGTCGGCCTCCGGGAGCGGGTTGCCCTTCGGGAGGAAGGACGAGGTCTTGTCGATGGTGGTGTTGTTCGAGCCGGCCAGGTCGGCGGAGCCGCCCCACAGCTCGGGCAGGACCGTTCCAAGTGCCTGGAGGACCTTGCCGGAAGCGGCGCGGGTGGCGACGGAGGAGCCCTCCTCGAACACCGGCAGGGACTGCTCCCAGCCCTCGGGGAGCTGACCGGCGAGGACCCGGTCGAAGAGCTTCGCGCGCTCGGGCTGGGCGCCGCGCCACTTGTCGAGCTGCTTGTCCCACGCGGAGTGCGCCTCGGCGCCCCGGTCCAGGGCCTTGCGGCTGTGCGCGAGGACCTCGTCCGCGACCTCGAAGGACTTCTCGGGGTCGAAGCCGAGGACGCGCTTGGTGGCGGCGACCTCGTCTGCGCCGAGCGCGGAGCCGTGGGCGGCCTCGGTGTTCTGGGCGTTGGGGGCGGGCCAGGCGATGATCGTGCGCATCGCGATGATCGAGGGGCGCCCGGTCTCGGCCTGCGCCGCCTTCAGCGCCGTGTACAGCGCGTGCGGGTCGATGTCGCCGTCGGCGCCGGGCTCGATGCGCTGGGTGTGCCAGCCGTAGGCCTCGTACCGCTTCAGCACGTCCTCGGAGAACGCGGTCGCGGTGTCGCCCTCGATGGAGATGTGGTTGTCGTCGTAGACGAAGACGAGGTTGCCCAGCTTCTGGTGGCCGGCCAGCGAGGAGGCCTCGGCGGAGATGCCCTCCTCCAGGTCGCCGTCGGAGACGATCGCCCAGACGGTGTGGTCGAAGGGCGACTCGCCCTCGGGTGCCTCGGGGTCGAACAGGCCGCGCTCGTAGCGGGCGGCCATCGCCATGCCGACGGCGTTGGCGACACCCTGTCCGAGCGGTCCTGTCGTGGTCTCCACACCGGCCGTGTGCCCGTACTCGGGGTGACCAGGCGTCTTCGACCCGTGCGTCCGGAACGCCTTCAGGTCGTCGAGCTCCAGCTCGTACCCGGCGAGGTACAGCTGTGTGTAGAGCGTCAGTGAGGTGTGGCCGGGGGAGAGGACGAAGCGGTCACGGCCGGTCCACTCGGGATCCGCGGGGTCGTGACGCATCACCTTCTGAAAGATCGTGTACGCGGCGGGGGCCAGGCTCATCGCCGTGCCCGGGTGGCCGTTGCCGACCTTCTGCACCGCGTCAGCGGCCAGAACACGGGCGGTGTCGACGGCACGACGGTCGAGATCGGTCCACTCGAAGCTGTCAGGTGTGTGCGCGTTCATCTTCAAGAAGTCCTCGGTAAGAGCGGCAGAACTGCTCGGACGCCTTCAAATCTAAAAGTCTGACTTTTACGAGGGAAGGTGTCGGTGTGCCAGCCTGTGGTGAAAGTGGGACACCGGAACCCGCACTGAGGCGGCACGAGAAGGACATGGCGGACAGAACCATCCAAGGCGCGGCCGGTGACGGCGACGTGATCAGAACGTTTCCCTTCCCCGTCGATCTGAGCGTCTGCGGCGTCGGCATGCAGGTCGGCCCGATGGGCACGGGCCGCACCTGGCACGCCGACGCACCCCTGCACCGCGTCCACCGCATCGACTTCCATGTGGTGATGCTCTTCGACGAGGGCCCGGTCCGCCACATGATCGACTTCGCCGAGTACGAGGCGGCGGCCGGCGACATCCTGTGGATCCGCCCCGGCCAGGTCCACCGCTTCTCGCGCATGGACGACTACCACGGCACGGTCCTGACCATGCAGCCCGGCTTCCTGCCCCGCGCCACAGTCGAGGCGACCGGCCTCTACCGCTACGACCTCCCGCCCCTCCTGCACCCCGACGAGCCCCGCCTCACCGCTCTGCGCTCCTCCCTCGGCCACCTCCAACGCGAGTACGAGGACACGACGACCCTCCCGCTGAGCCTGCACACGTCGGTCCTGCGACACTCCCTGACGGCCTTCCTCCTCCGCCTCGCGCATCTCGCCGCCAGCTCGGCGGAGGCGGCCCGGCAGCAGGCCGACACGACGTTCACGCTCTTCCGCGACGCCGTGGAGAAGGGCTTCGCCACCAACCACAGCGTCAGCGCCTACGCCGACGCCCTCGGCTACTCCCGCCGCACCCTGGTCCGCGCGGTCCGCGCCGCCACCGGCGAGACCCCCAAGGGCTTCATCGACAAGCGCGTCGTCCTGGAGGCGAAACGGCTGCTGGCCCACACCGATCTCCCGATCGGCCGGGTGGGAGCGGCGGTCGGTTTCCCCGACGCGGCCAACTTCTCCAAGTTCTTCCAGCAGCACACGGATGTGACGCCGGCGGGGTTCCGGGCGGAGTTGCGGTGACGCATGAGTGATGTCTGGTCCGCACTGTCCGAGGGCTTGGGGCCCACCGGGCGTGTCGCCCGGGACTGGCTGTCGGGACTGGGCCTCAACCCGGCCGCCCCGGCGGACGTACTGGTCAGCCTCTTCGACGCCGGAGAGGCGAGCTTTCTGTACCGTGCGGATCTTCCGCCTGAGGTGCTGGACGCGGCCGTGGTCCATCCGTCGCGAAACGTCTGGGGGAGGGCCGCGGAGAGCGGGAGTCTCTCGCGCGACCAGTGGGACAGGCTTCTGGCCGCCACCGCCGGGCTGCCCGTTCACGGGGTGCTGGCCGAGATGGCGGAGGAGCAGGATGACAGCCGCCGACGCGGCGCGCGCGTCGGCGTGGACCTGGCGCCGTCCCCGGAGTCCCGCCCGCCCGCCACACCGGCCGAGATCACCGCCATGGCCGGGACCGTCCCCGACATCACGGCGGACGACCGCAGTTACGCCCTGTGGTGGGTCGCGGCCCTGCACGACGACCCTGCCGCCATGAGGCAACTGGCCTCGTCCGCCAACCTGTTGATCCGCCGGAGCGTGGCCCGTGCCGTGCACCTTCCCCCCCGACGTCGTGGATCTGCTGGCCCACGACGAGGACCGCGTCGTACGGCTCTTCCTCACCGAGTCCTGTGACGACGCACCCGGAGACCTGCTCCTCGACGTGTGGTCCTGGTGGTCGGGCAGCTTCTCCTTCCCCGGCCGTCCGCGCAACCACCCCAACTTCCCCCGCGACGGCCTGCTGCGCTTCGCCGACGACCCGCGCCCGCGCATGCGTCTCCTCGCGCTCGACGATCCCGCGTCGGGCGAGGATCTCGTCGAGCGGTTCAGCCGCGATCCGGACAGCGAGGTGCGGGGGCGGGCGGCGGAAGACCGGCGACTGTCCCCGGACTCCGCGCTCAGGCTGGCCCAGGACACCGCCCCGGAGGTGTACCACCCGGCCCGGCGAAACCCGGCCCTGCCGCCGGCGTCCCTGGTGCTGCTGCTCCTCGACGAGCGCAGCGCCGTGGACGCCGCTCGGAATCCGGCCCTTCCCGTGGCCGTCATGCACCGCATGATCGCGCCGACGCGGCAGGGGCCCCACGCACCCGCGTGAAGCCCCTTGCCCCCGTGGGGAGTCGGGTGTCAGTGCCCGAAGTCGAACCAGTTCACGTTCACGAAGTCCGCCGGCTGGCCGCTGCTGAACGTGAGGTAGACATCATGGGTGCCGGTGACCGAGCTGATGTTCGCCGGGACCGTCTTCCATGACTGCCAGCCGCCCGTGTTGGCCAGTGCGAAGCTGCCGATCGGGGTCGCGGTCGGGCTGTCCAGGCGTACCTGGACCAGACCGCTGACCCCGCTCGCCGCACCGCTCGCGACCCGGCCGTAGAACTGGGTGGCTGCCGTGGAGCCGAAGTTGACGCCCTTGTAGAGCGCCCAGTCGCCGTTGGCTATCGAGCCGAGATCCTGGCCGCCGCCGGTGTCCGTGGTGGTCTCGGCGACCGTGCCGGACTGGCTGTCGTAGGACTCGGCCTGGATGGCGCTGTAGGCGTCCCGGTTGCCGGCCGGCGGGGTCGTGGTACCGCTCCCACTGCCCGTGGACTGGAGCACCTGGACGTAGTCCACCGTCATCGGGTGGTTGGGGTCGGTGGCGCTGGTGGGGCCGCCGCCGTACGCCGCCGGGAAGCCGCCGCCCATCGCCACGTTCAGGATGATGAAGAAGCCGTGGTTCGTCGCGTTGGCCCAGGTGGTCGCGTCGACCTGACTGGCGTTGACGGTGTGGAAGTTGACGCCGTCGAGGTAGAAGCGGATCTGCTCGGGGCTGGTGGACCGGTCCCACTCCATGGCGTAGGTGTGGAAGCCGGCCTGGCACGTGGTGCCGGTGCAGGCGGTGTTGCCGCCGATGCCGGTCGTCTCGTTGCACGGGCCGCCCGGGCTGGTGCCGCAATGCATCGTCGCCCAGTCGGTGTTGAGGCCCTGGACGTTCTCCATGATGTCCAACTCGCCCACGCTGGGCCAGTTCTGGTAGTTGCCGCGGTAGGGCGCGCCCAGCATCCAGAACGCGGGCCAGTAGCCGAGCGCCGACGAGCCCGTGACGTTCGGCATCTGGATGCGGGCCTCGACGCGCAGCTTCCCGCCGGCCGGCGGCTGGAAGTCGGTGCGGTTGGTCTCGATGCGGCCCGAGGTCCAGTTGCCGGAGGAGTCCCGGCGCGGGGTGATCAACAGGTTGCCGTTGCCGTCGAGCGCCACGTTGTTGGTGGAGGAGGTCATCGACTCGACCTCGCCGGTGCCCCAGTTGGCGGCGCCGCCCGGATACGAGGTCCCGGTGTCGTACTGCCAGTTGGTGGTGGAGACGCCGGTGCCGGCGGCGCCGTTGAAGTCGTCCAGGAAGACCTGCGTCCAGCCCGTGGGGGGCGTGGGCGCGGAGGCGTCCGCGGGCAGGGTGAAGGCCGTGGCGGTGGCGATCGCCAGGCCCAGGGTGCTGAGGGCGGCGATCAGAACACGCCGGAGGGGACGGGGTCTGCGCTGCGTGCCGGAGGTTTCACTCATGGGGGCCTCTCGGATACGGAGTGGGGGTGTGGGTGCCGCGCCTGCTGTCTGAGAGCGCTCTCACGCAGCGGGTGCGCGGTCAATGTGCTCTCCGCCACTCCGGTCGTCAAGAGGTGAAGCCGGCAAAGTCCTTTCGCCGTGCGGGAGTTCAGGTGATGAAGGCGGTGAATGCGGGTGAAAGAGGAGGTTTCCGCGCGGCCCCCGGCGGGCGGGGCGCGGGGGGAGCCGTGGGCCGACGAGTCGCGGAGCGTACTGTTCGACCACGGGAACCGGGCAGTCACGGAGGGGGCCGGCGACGATGGTGGCCGTGCGCATGGTGGCAACGGTGCTGGTCACATGGGTCACGCTGACCGTGCTCTTCCTCGCGCCCGGGGCCCTGCCCGAGGACTGGCAGTACTACGTCTACTCGCCGGCCGGCGTGGGACTGTGGATGCTGGCCATGCTCGTCGGACCTGTGGTGGTCTGCTTCGCCAAGTGGCCGTGGATCCGCTCGGGCGGCGGCTGAGCCCGCCCCACCGCGGGACGGGCGTTCGCCACCGCGGGACGGGCGCTCACCCGCGGCACGGCCTCAGACCGCGCTGCCCGCCTTCCAGTCCGCCCAGGACAGGTTCCACCCGTTGAGGCCGTTGTCCGCCGCGACCGTCTTCTCGCCGGAGTTCTTCACGATGACGACGTCGCCGAGCATCGAGCTGTCGTAGAACTTGTAGCCCGCCACCGACGTGTTGTTCGCGCCCTTGGCGTCGTGCAGGCCGACGCAGCCGTGGCTGGTGTTCTCGTGGCCGAACACCGAGGTGGACGCCCAGTAGTTGCCGTGCACGAAGGTGCCGGAGGTGGTCAGACGCTGGGCGTGCGGGACGTCGGAGATGTCGTACTCGTCGCCGAGCCCGACCGTCGAGGACTCCATGCGGGTCTGCTTGAACCGCTCGCTGATCACCATGATCCCGGACCAGGTGGTGTGCTGGGCGTTGCCGCCGCTGACCGGGTAGGTGGCCAGCGTCCTGCCGTCCCGCTTGACGACCATCTCCTTGCTGGACAGGTCCACGGTGCTGATCTGCTCGCGGCCGATGTGGAAGGTGACGTCCTTGGACTGGATGCCGTAGATGCCGTTCTGGCCCTCGACGTCCTTCAGCCGCAGGCTGAGCGTGATCTTCGTGCCGGCCGCCCAGTACGTCTCGGGGCGGAAGTCGAGGCGGGTGTCGCTGAACCAGTGGCCGACGATCTCGACGGCGGGCTCGGCGGTGACCGTGATCGCCTTCTGGACGGCGGCGCGGTCCTTGACGGCGTGCGTGAAGTTGATCGACACCGGCATGCCGACGCCGGAGGTCGAGTTCGCCTCGGGGGTGAAATAGCCGACGAAGGTCTCGCCGGGCGACTTGGTGGTGAAGGTCGCGGTCTTCGCGGCGGCGCCCTGCGCCTGCGCGGCGACCGTGTACTTCGTGCCCGAGTACGGGTTCTTCGTGGACGTCCACTTCGTCCTGGCGTCGTTGAAGGTCCCGGCGAGCGTGGAGCCGTCGTTGCCGGTCACCTTCACCGTGGCGAACGTGCCGTCGGTCACCGTCACCGTGACCGGCGCCGAGAAGTCGGCCTTCTTCGTGCCGTCGGCGGGCGAGACCGTGACGGTCGGTGTCTTCGCGGCCTTCACCGACGCCGTCGCCGACGCACCCCCGGACGAAGCGCTCTCCGCGGCGCCCGCCGAGCCGCTGCAACCGGTCAGCACGGCCGCCGGCACCACCCCGAGCACGGTGAGGATCCCTCGCCGGGACCACCTCTCCGACGGCTTCTCGGACCGGTTGGATATGTGCGACACGCCCACGGCAGGCCTTCCTCCATATGCCGCGTACACCCCTGGCCGTACGCGACGAGATCACCAGTGCCGTTGCATCCTGCGTCACTTCCCTGGGTTGAATCTTTGAATCCCAGGGCCCCAACCTGAGATTCCTCTGAAGAGAACCTGAAAGAAGGCCTGAAACCACGGTTGTCGGAGGCTCCGCGAGTGTGAACAGAGTATGAACGCACCGGCCGGTGCCCTGAGTATCCGGTGGGATCCCCGTCCCGCCATGGCTTCCCCATCAACCCGGTCGGAATAGTGAGGAAGGAACTGAAGGCGGAGTTCCGTTTCGGCGGCTCCGCGGCAGACCACGCCGGAGGTATTCGTGACCGAAGTCCGCAAGCGGCCCACCACGGCGATCGTCGGAGCGGGTGCGGCAGGCACCCTGACCGCCGTCCGGCTGTGCGAGACGGCCACCCGGCGCCGTACCCCCCTCGACCTGGTGCTGGTCGACCCGGCCCCGGAAGCCGGCCGCGGCACCGCCTACGCGACCCAGGACCCGCGTCACCGCCTCAACGTCCCGGCCGGCGGCATGAGTTGTTACCCCGACGCCCCCGGCCACTTCACCCGCTGGCTGTGCCGCCACGGCGAACCCACCGTCGGCGCCGCGGACTTCGCCACCCGTTACCGCTACGGCGCCTACCTCGCCGACACCCTCGCCCAGGCCGTCGTCCGCTCCCACGGCACCGTCTCCGTACGCCGGCTCCGCACCCGCGCGGAGAGCTGTACCGGCACCCCCACGGGCCCGGTGGAACTCCACCTCGCCGACGGGGGCCTCCTCACCGCCGACAGCGCCGTCCTCGCCACCGGCCCCGCCACCCCCACATCCGCCTGGGCCCCGCCCGCACTGCGCACCTCGCCCCGCTTCGTCAACTCCCCCTGGACACCCGGTGCGTTGGACGCCGTACGCGAGGACACCGCCGACCTCCTCCTCGTCGGCACCGGCCTCACCGCCGTGGACCTCGCCCTCACCCTCGACCACCCCGAACGCACCGTCCACGCCGCCTCCCGCGGCGGACTCCTGCCGCAGCCCCACGCGTTGGGACCGGCCGGCCCGATGGAGGCACCGAACTGGCCGCGCGACCTGACCCTGAGCGAACTGCGCCGCACCGTCTACCGGCACATCGGCCGCTCCGCTGCGCAGGAACGTGCTCGGGAAGACCAGCAGACCGGTCAGACTGACGGCGACGGTCAGCCCGGAGAACAGCACGGTACGGCCCGCCCGGGCCACCGTGCGGTGCACCGCCTCCACCACGTCCGGTGTCTCCCGGCGTTCCTCGCGGAAGCGGACCAGCATCAACAGGGCGTAGTCCACGGCGAGTCCGAGCCCCAGCATCGTGGTCACCTGGATCGCGTACACCGAGATGTCGGTGACCTGGCTGAAGGCGAACAGTGCCCCGAACGCCCCCGCGATCCCGCTGACCGCGATCACCAGCGGCAGCGCGGCGGCCCGCAGACCGCCGAACACCACCAGCAGCAGGGCGAGTACGACCGGCAGCGAGACCAACTCGGCGCGCTGCACGTCCCCTTGGGCCCGCTCGCCGAGCTGCTTCCCCAGCAACGGGCCGCCGCTGACATGGACTTCGGGCGCCTCTGTCTCCCGGATCCGGTCGGCCGCCGCGTCCACCGCGTGCTCCTCGGCGTCGTCGCCCAGGCCGCCCTTGAGCGTGACGGGGATCAGCAGCGCGCGCCCGTCCCGCGAGGTGAGGCCGGGTGTGGTGTACGGGTCCGGTACGGCGGCGACCCCGGCGAGCGCGCGGACGCCCGCCACGGCCCGCTCGACCCGGTCGCGCAGGGCGGGGTCGGAGACCGCGACGCCCGCCACGACACCGGTGACGGTCTCACCGTCCCGATCGACCCGGTCGAGATACCGCGCGGCCGACTCCGACTCGGTGCCCGGGACTTCGGGCACATTGTCGGACAGCCGCCCGAACACGCCCGTCCCCAGCCCGAACCCGAGCAGCAGGAAGAGCACCCAGACGCTGATCACGGTCAACGGACGGCGGGTCGCCGCCCGGGCGAGTGAGACGAGCACGGTCCCTCCCGGCGGGGCATCGGCATCGGACGACATGCGTCCCAGACTGGCGGGGGAGGGGGGGGCGCCGGATCGCCGGAGCGAGGGGTTTCGGCGGCTCGGTCGTACGGGCGAGACGGAGGTGCCCCTCACTCCCGCGGGGGAGGAATCCCCGCTCCCGGTAAGGGGGTTGGGAGCCGGCGTCAGCGGCTGTCCCGCCCGGTTCGCAGCAGGGCGGCGCCGAGCGGGGTCAGGGTGTGCAGGACAGTGTTGGCGTGGCGGTGGCTGGTGATCAGACCCGCGTCGCGCAGGACGGCCGTGTGATGGCTGGCCGTCGTAGGTGTCACACCGGCCAGGCGGGCGGCCTCGGTGGTGGTGGAGCCGGTCGCGCTGGCCCTCAGGATGGCGGCACGGGTGGGGCCGAGCAGCACGTTCAGGGGCGGGGAATCGGTGTGCGACTCCGTCTCCGGCCGGTGGTGGAGGGGGTAGAGCAGAACGGGCGGGAGCCCGGGGTCGGCCAGGGCGACGGGAGTGTGCCAGCAGAAGTGGGAGGGGATCAGGAGGAGTCCCTGCCCGTCGAGGTGGACGTCGCGGTGGTCCGGATACGGATCGATCTCCAGGACCGGCGGCCGCCAGCGGACCGTGGGGCTCAGTCCGTTGAGCATGCCCTCGGTCCCGGCGCGGAACAGGGTGTGGGCGTGCCGGGCCCGCTCGGCGTGCAGACGTTCCTGGATGGCCTCCTCGTGCGGGGCGATCACGGCACGGTGGTAGGCGCGCAGGGCGCCCACGAGCTGTTCGCGCAGGTCCCGCCCGGTGAGCCGGCCCGCCCAGGCCGGGGCACCGACGGTCCGGGTGAGCACGCCGACCTCGCTCGCGACCCGCTCGTACGGCGTCGCCAGAACGGCCTCAAGACCGGCGTCCAGCCCGTGGGCGCCCTCCAGTGGCGTCAGGAAGTCGGGGAAGTAGCTGGCGCGCGGGAAGAGCGGCAACAGGAAGGACTTCACCGTCCCTTCGAGCCCGGCCCGCCGCAACGAGTCGCACGCGGTGCGGAACCAGGGCGCGTAGGCCCAGCGGCCTTCACGGGTCTGGAGCCGGTGCAGACTGACCGCGATCTCCCAGAGCGCGTGCGGCTCGGTCGCCACTCTGACCCTGGCGAGGTCCTCCTGCGTGAAATGAAAGCGGAGCATCCGTTTCCCCGTCGGCCCCCGTTGTCGACCTGCGAAGTGTCATCGCACTCGCATGAGGATGACAGGGACATAACCAGCCCAGGAACATGAATTCCCGCCAGCGGCTGGCCAGTTGGCACCCTCCACGAGAAAGGCCACGGGATGTCCTCGTACGCGAAGGAGCACGACCGGAAGTCCGGCCGCACACCCCGCCGGGGCCGCAGAGCCCTCTTCGCCACGGCGATCGCCTTCGCCCTGGCGGCCCTGGGCCTGATCGCACCGAGTTCGGCGAGTGCCTCGGCGCAGGCGGCGTGGGACTGTCCGAGCGGTGATCTGTGCATCTGGACCGGTACCGCCGGCACGGGCAGCCGGTGCACGTGGACGAACGCCGACACGGACTGGTACAGCGCTCCCGTCGTGTGTTCCTGGGCCGACAACCAGGTCGTCGGGTCGGCCAAGAACAACGGCACGTCGTCCTCGTACGACTGGGTCGTCCTCTACGACGGTGCGAACTACGGCGGTACCACCTGCTACTTCATCGCGCAGCACGGCGGTACCTGGTCGAACCTCAACTACAAGCTCCGCTCGCACCGCTGGTCGTCCATCTGCTGACCGGCGGACGACGGATCGGCGGGCCCCGGAGCACCGGGACCCGCCCGACCCGTGCCGCTCGCGGCGGGCTCGTCAGGCCGCCCCCGGTGTCACCAGCCCCGTCTCGTACGCGCAGATCACCGCCTGCACCCGGTCCCGCAGCCCCAACTTGCCCAGCACATTGCTGACATGGGTCTTCACGGTGTGCTCGCTGACGAACAGGGTCGTCGCGAACTCGGCGTTGGACAGGGCCCGGGCGAGCAGCCGCAGCGTCTCCTCCTCGCGGGCGGTCAGGACCTCCAGGCGCCGGGGAGCGACCTCGGCGACGGACTCCGCGCGGCGCCGGCGCACGATGTCCGCGACCAGCCGCCGGGTCACCGTCGGCGCGAGCAGCGAGTCGCCGGCCGCGACCACCCGGACCGCGTGCACCAGGTCGTCACGGCGGACGTCCTTCAGGAGGAAGCCGCCGGCGCCCGCGTACAGCGCCTCGTACACGTACTCGTCCAGGTCGAACGTGGTCAGCATGACCACCCGGCAGGCGGACCGCGCGCACACCTGACGGGCCGCCTCCAGGCCGTCCATCACCGGCATACGGATGTCCAGCAGCAGCACGTCGGGCGCGTGCCGGCGCACCGCGGCGACCGCCTCGGCACCGTCCCCGGCCTCCGCGACCACCTCGATGTCCCGCTGCGCCTCCAGGATCATGCTGAAGCCGCTGCGCACCAGCTCCTGGTCGTCGGCCACCACCACCCGGATGCTCACCCCAGGGCCGCCCTGCCGGTCGGTGGCGACGGGCAGCCGTACGACGACCCGGAAGCCGCCGTCGGGACCGCGGCCGGTCTGCGCCGTGCCCCCGCAGGCCGCCGCCCGCTCCCGCAGTCCGATCGGCCCGTGCCCGCCCGCGGTCCCCGCGGGGCCCCGTCCGTCGTCCGTCACCGTCAGCACCAACTCGTCCTCCGTCCAGTCGAGTTCGACCGCGGCGGCCGAGGCGTGCGCGTGCTTGACGGTGTTGGTGAGCGCCTCCCGCACGACGCGGTAGACGGCGACCTCGGTGTCCGGGAGCAGCGGGCGCGGCTGCCCGCCCGCTCTCAACCCGACGCGCAGACCGGCCGATTCGCCGACCTGGCGAACCAGACCGGGCAGCGCGGCGATCCCCGGCTGCGGCCGGTGGCCCGAACTCCCGTCCCGGCGCTCCTCCTTGAGCACCCCGAGGATGCGCCGGAGCCGGGCCATCGCGTCCCGGCCCGCCCCGCGATCGCCTCGAACGCGGCCTCGGCCCGCTCGGGATCACTGCGGACGACCACCGGACCGGCCTCCGCCTGCACCACCATCAGGCTCACCGCGTGGGCCAGGATGTCGTGCATGTCCCGCGCGATCCGGGCCCGTTCCTGTGCCGTGGCCCGCGCGTTGTCGGCGGCCCGCTCGCGTTCCAGGCGCCGGGCGCGGTCCTCCAGGGCCGCGGTGTAGGCGCGCTGGACCCGGGCGAGGCTGCCGAGGCCGTAGGCGCACAGCACGCTCAGCAGATGGAAGGCGTACTCGAAGGGCTGGGCGTGCTCCTTGTGCTGCATGACCACGGACACGCCGGCCGGCCGGCCCGCGAGCATCAGCCGCCGCTGTCAGGGAAGGCACCGGGCGGCGACGGTGTACAGGACGACGAGACCGCCGTACCTCACGTCCGGCGGCGGGGAGTGGTACACCGCCATCGCGGGCGTGGCCGCCGACATCACCCACGCCGTCGCGAAGGGCGCCGCCCGCCGCCACACCAGCGGCACCGCCGTACCGGCCCCGAGCAGCCAGCCCTGCCAGCTGAGCGGATCACCGCCCTCGTCGGGAAAGAGCCACTGCAACGACACCGCGAACAGGACCAGCGCGGCGAGCGCGGAGTCGACGGTGTACGGATTGGCTGTCCTGAGCCGGGCGACGACCGGCGCGAACCAGTGCTGCACACGCATGAGCGGCTCCTCGGGGCAAGGGCCGTTCCGGTATCGCGACGTCACACCGGCAGGGCCTCGCCGGTGAGAGGGATATCCGCGCGGGCCCGGCGGATCCCGTCACGGCTCCGGCCGCCACCCGAGCGCCCGCGAGATCCCGCGCGCCGCGAGCCTGACCGCCGGGATCAACGCCGGTACCTGGGCGTTCACTTGAGGCACCACGACCGACACGGCCGCCACCACCGCACCGCCCGGTCCGCGCACCGGGGCGGCCACCGACAGCGCGTCGTCCGTGACCTGACGGTCGCTCACCGCCACGCCGACGCGCCGCACTTCGGCCAGCACCCGCCGCAGCCGTACCGGATCGGTGATCGTGTACGGCGTGAAGGACGCCAACTCGCCCGTGCAGTAGGCCTCTTGGAGGTCCGGTCGGTCGTGGGCCAGCAGGGCGAGGCCGACGCCGGTGGCGTGCAGGGGCCAGCGGGCGCCCACCCGGATGTGCACGCCGACCGCCGAACGGCCCGAGATCCACTCGGTGTAGACGACCTCCGTGCCGTCCCGCACCGCCAACTGCACGTTCTCGTGCGTCGATTCGTAGAGGTCCTCCAGGTAGGGCAGCGCCAGTTGGCGCAGGGCGAGGCCGCGGGGCGCCAGTGCCGCGATCTCCCACAGGCGCAGTCCCACGTGGTAGGCGCCGGACGCGTCCCGCTCCAGCGCGCCCCACTCGGTGAGGGCGCCGGCGAGCCGGTGTGCGGTGGTCAGGGTGAGCCCGGCCCGGCGGGCGATGTCGGACAGCGACAGGGCCGTGTGCTCGTGGTCGAAGGCGGCGAGCACGGCGAGCAGCCGGTCGGGAGCGGAGCGGGCGGTGTGCCCGGTGTGGGCGGTCGTGTCCGGCCGGGTGCTGGTCATCGCCGTACCTCCTTGTCCGGCGTCAGGCGAGTCCGTCCTCGGCGACCCGCTGCAACAGCGTGTGCAGGGTCTCCCGCTGGGCCGCGTCCAGCGGGCCGAGCAGTTCGTTCGTCACCCGCAGACCGGCCTCGTCCGTGTCGCGCAGGAAGCCGCGGCCGCCCTGTGTCAGGACCACGATGCGGCTTCGCCGGTCGTCGGGGGAAGGGCGGCGCTCGGCGAAGCCCAGCTTCTCCAGGTCGTCGACCAGTCCGACGATCGCGCTCGGGTCGTAGCCCAGCCGCGTGCTCAGCTCGCGCTGGAGGGTGCCCTCGGACGTGGCCAGGAAGCGGAGCAGCGCGTAGTGGCGCAGGCGCAGGCCCGACTCCTGGAGGAACGTGTTGAAGAGCTGGCCGGAGCGCAGGCCCAGCCGGTACAGGAGGTAGCCGGTGTCCGCGTGCAGCCCGCGCATCCACGGCTCGTGCGCGTCGATCGGGGGGTTCGCGGCGTGCTGCTGGCGGGCGATGGCGGGCTCCCTGGGTCGAGGCCCCGGGGTGGGGCGTGCGGTGGTACGGAGTCAGTGTGACGCACCTGGTCCGTCGGCAACAACTATTGACGTCAACAATTATTGCTCTTAGCTTCAATCTCGCGGCCGCACTCCGGTGGGGCCGGCAGCCGCATCGCCTTGTGAAGGGACTCGCTCGTGCCCAGCATCGATCTGACCGGCAAGGTCGCCGTCGTCACCGGCAGTGGCCGGGGCCTCGGCCTCGCCTACGCGCAGGCCCTGGCGGCCCACGGCGCGTCCGTGGTCGTCAACGACATCGACGAGGCGGTGGCCGACCAGGCCGTGAAGTCGATCGCCGAGGCGGGCGGCACCGCCGTCGCCGAGGTGGTCCCGGTCGGTACGACCGAGGCGGCCGAGCGGCTGGTGAACCGTGCCGTCGAGGAGTTCGGGCGGCTCGACGTCCTGGTCACCAACGCGGGCATCCTGCGCGACAAGGTGCTGTGGAAGATGACCGACGAGGACTTCGACGCGGTGATCACCACCCACCTCAAGGGCACCTTCACCTGCGCCCGCGCCGCCGCCGTACGGATGCGCGAACAGGGCGAGGGCGGCAGCCTGATCCTGGTCGGCTCCCCGGCCGGCCAGCGCGGCAACTTCGGCCAGACCAACTACTCCGCCGCCAAGGCCGGCATCGCCGCGTTCGCCCGCACCTGGTCCATGGAACTGGGCCGCGCCGGCATCACCGTCAACGCCATCGTGCCGGTCGCCGCGACCGCGATGACCGAGACGATCCCCGCCTTCGCCCCCTACATCGAGGCCATGAAGAACGGCGAGGCGCTGCCCGACTTCCTCCGCAAGGGCGAGGGCTTCGGCACCCCCGAGGACTGCGCCGCCCTCGTCCCCTTCCTCGCCTCCGAGGCCGCGCGCTCGATCACCGGCCAGGCCATCGGCATCGGCGGCGACAAGGTGGCACTCTGGTCCCACCCGCAGGAGATCAGCACGGCCTACGCCGACGGCGGCTGGACCCCCGACACCCTGGCCACCGCCTTCCCCACCTCGGTCGGCGCCGAACTCCAGTCGGTCGGCATCCCCGCACCGAAGCTGCCGGAGGCGTGATGACACCCCCCAAGGCCCCCATGGACATCGGCGAACTCGTCGCGATCGACGTCCACACCCACGCGGAGGTGTCGTCCAAGGGCCACTCCTCCCTGGACGACGACCTCCACGACGCCTCCTCCGCCTACTTCAAGGTCGAGGGCAAGCGGAAACCGACCCTGGAGGAGACCGCCGCCTACTACCGCGAGCGGAAGATGGCCGCCGTGATCTTCACGGTCGACGCCGAGTCCGCGACCGGCACCGAGCCCGTCCCCAACGAGGAGGTCGCCGAGGCCGCCGCCGCCAACGCCGACGTCCTCATCCCCTTCGCGTCCATCGACCCGTTCCGGGGCCGAGCGGGCGTCAAGCGGGCCCGGCGGCTGGTCGAGGAGTACGGCGTCAGGGGCTTCAAGTTCCACCCCAACATCCAGGGCTTCTTCCCCAACGACCGGGCCGTGGCCTACGACCTGTACGAGGTCATCGAGGAGACGGGCGCCATCGCCCTCTTCCACACCGGCCAGACGGGCATCGGCGCGGGAGTACCGGGAGGCGGCGGCATCCGCCTCAAGTACTCCAACCCCCTCCACGTGGACGACGTCGCCGCGGACTTCCCGCACCTCAAGATCATCCTGGCGCATCCGTCCTTCCCCTGGCAGGACGAGGCCCTCGCCGTCGCCACCCACAAGCCGGGCGTCCACATCGACCTCTCCGGCTGGTCGCCGAAGTACTTCCCGCCGCAGCTCGTGCAGTACGCGAACACCCTGCTCAAGGACAAGGTCCTCTTCGGCTCCGACTACCCCGTCCTCACCCCGGACCGCTGGCTCGCCGACTTCGAGAAACTCCCCATCAAGGACGAGGTCAGACCGAAGATCCTCAAGGACAACGCCGCCCGCCTGCTCGGGCTGATGTAAGGGACACCGGATGCGCAACGAGGGACTGGGGTCGTGGCCCGCACGCCGGGCCCGCAAGACCCCGCACCGTACGGCTCTGGTCCACGGCGGACGGCCGACGGTCGGCGGTGGACCGTCGGCGGGGCATAGTAGTTCGCCGGCCGTCTCCGGTAGTTCGCCGACCGTCACCGGTAGTTCGTCGACAGTCGACAGTGGATCGTCGACGGGCGGCAACGGCTCGTCGATGGACTACGGCACACTGCATACACGAACCACCCGCCTCGCCCACGCCCTGCGCGCCCGGGGCGTCCGCCGCGGCGACCGCGTCGCCTACCTCGGCCCCAACCACCCCTCCTACCTGGAGACCCTGTTCGCGGCCGGCATCCTCGGCGCGGTCTTCGTCCCCCTCAACACCCGCCTCACCACCCCCGAGATCGCCTACCAGCTCGCCGACTCGGGCGCCAAGGTCCTCGTCCACGGCCCGACGCACACCGCCCTCGTCGCCGGACTGCCGGGCAGCACCGACGTACGCGTCTACGTCGAAGTCGGCCCCGAATACGAGGAGTTGCTCGAAGCGGCGGCCGCCGAGCCGATCGACGAGCCCGTCACCGCCGACGACACCTGCGTCATCATGTACACCTCGGGCACGACCGGCCGCCCCAAGGGCGCCATGCTCACCCACGGCAACCTGACCTGGAACGCGCTCAACGTCCTCGTCGACACCGACCTGATCGCCGACGAACGCGCCCTGGTCTCCGCCCCGTTGTTCCACACGGCCGGCCTCAACATGCTCACCCTGCCGGTGCTGCTCAAGGGCGGCACCTGCGTCCTGGTCGAGTCCTTCGACCCCGACGCCACCTTCGACCTGGTCGAACGGCACCGGATCACCTTCATGTTCGGCGTGCCGACGATGTTCGACCAGATCGCCCGGCATCCCCGCTGGGCCGACGCCGACCTGTCCTCGCTGCGCATCCTCACCTGCGGCGGCTCCCCGGTCCCCTCCCCGCTGATCGCCGCCTACCAGGAGCGGGGCCTGACCTTCCTCCAGGGCTACGGCATGACGGAGGCCTCGCCCGGAACCCTGTTCCTGGACGCCGAACACGCGGTGAGCAAGGCGGGTTCGGCGGGCGTGCCGCACTTCTTCAGCGACGTACGGGTCGTACGGCCGGACCTCACCCCCACCGACGTCGGCGAGACCGGCGAGGTCGTGGTGCGCGGACCTCATGTCATGCCCGGCTACTGGGGGCTGCCCGAGGAGACGGCCGCGGTCTTCGCCGACGGCTGGTTCCGCAGCGGGGACGCGGCCCGCACCGACGACGACGGATACGTGTACATCGTCGACCGTATGAAGGACATGATCATCTCCGGTGGGGAGAACATCTACCCCGCCGAGATCGAGGACCTGCTCCTGACCCACCCCGACGTCGTCGAGTGCGCGGTCATCGGGGTCGCCGACGACAAGTGGGGCGAGGTGCCGCGAGCGGTCGTCGTACCGCGCGAAGGCGTATCGCTCGACCCCGACGACGTACTGGCCTCGCTGGCCGGCCGCCTGGCCAAGTACAAGATCCCCAAGTCGGTGGTGGTCGCGGACGAACTCCCGCGCACCGCCTCGGGGAAGCTCCTCAAGTCCCGGGTGCGCAAGCGCTACGGCACCAACTCTTAAGCAAGGGAAGCGACATGGGCATCACCGTCAACGGCCTCGACGAACTCAAGAAGCTCGCGGGCAGCGACCTCGGCACCAGCGAGTGGATCGAGGTCACCCAGGAACGCATCGACACCTTCGCCGACGCGACGGGCGACCACCAGTGGATCCATGTCGACCCGGAGAAGGCCGCGGCAGGCCCCTTCGGCGCGCCCATCGCGCACGGTTATCTGACGCTCTCCCTCTTCATCCCGCTCTTCACCGAACTGCTCGACGTCGAGGGCGTGTCCACGAAGGTCAACTACGGCCTGAACAAGGTGCGTTTCCCCGCGCCGGTCAAGGTCGGCTCGCGCATCCGGCTCGCCGCGAAGCTCGCCTCCGTCGAGGACGTACCGGGCGGAGTGCAGATCGCCGTCGACGGCACGATAGAGATCGACGGCGGGCCGAAGCCCGCCGCCGTCCTGCAGAGCCTCTCGCGGTTCTACGCCTGAGGGACCCGCACCGCTGCCACCGCTACTGCTGCTTGTACGAGTACACGCTGGTCGACACCACGCACACGCCAGGCTGCACGACCTCGGCCCGCAACGTCCCGCTGTTCACGTCGTAGTCGACGCCCTCCGCCTCGAACGTGCCCGTGCAGATGCTGCGTTGGGGCAGCGCGAACAGGCTCGTCACCGTGCCGGTGATCGGCCCGCCGTCCAGCTTGTGCGGCAGGTCGACCTGGAGGAGCGGGCGGATCTCGGGGAACTTGCTCCCCGACGCGTCGTCGGAGACGCACACCAGCCGGGTGTCCGTCACGAAGTCGCAGCCCTGGATGTCGTTCACCGTTCTGTCCAGGGTGATCTGCCCGGCCTGCGGCAGCGTGCCGCCCGTCGCCGGAGTGGACGGGTTGAGCAGGGGAGTGGGGAAGACCTGAAGTCTGGACTGGTCGCCCCACTCGCCCGACACCATCCACTGCGTGTCCGGCGAGATCGCGTCGAACGAGTTGTTGATCTTCTCGCCCGAGTCGAGCGGGTGGACGTACGTGTAGCGGGTCCCGGACGGCGTGGTGACCGCGAACATCTTGGACGTGCCCGTGTCGGCGGCCTGGTAGGCGTCGAAGACGTAGCCGTTCGCGATGTCCGGGTCACCGATGTGGTTCCAGCCCCGGGCGCGCAGGTCCAGGGGGATGGACGCCGGCCCGCGGTACAGCAGCGAGCCGTCCGCGCGCGACGCGACGCCCTCGCCGCCGCCGAGGCTGTCGGTGTAGGCCGTGCCGGTCTCCGCCCAGGTGGTCGCGGCGGCGGCCGAGGAGATGCTCACGCCGAGCGTGAAAGCCCCCAATAAGGCTGCGAGGACGGTGAGTTGACGCTTCATCAGTTACCTGCCAGGTCGACGAAGATGGGGTTGGAATAGAACCATGTGTCGGCCCACGGGTCACCGTTTCCGGGCTCGTGAGGGATCGGGCCGTGCGGGTCGACAGCGGCGCCGAGGTAGCCCGCGCCGTGCCGCTTCCCGTCGCTGCCGCGCAGCCGCAGGTAGAAGGACTCGTCCCCGACCGTCACCGGGATGCGCAGGGTGTACGTCCCCTTGCGGCCGCTCACGTCCGCCGTACGCACGACCTTCGTGTCCGGCGCCCGCCATGCGTCCCGGTCGGACACGGCGCCGCGCACCGCGCCCCGGATCACGTCCACGTGCGCCAACTCCGGCAGGATTCCCTGGGCGTTGGGGCGTGAGGCGGTCGTCACGGTGACGCTCAGCGTGAGCCGGTCGCCCTTGCGGACCCGCAGCCGGCCGCCCAGCGTGACGCCCCGGCCGCCGTCGCAGTCCCGCTTCAGGCGCACGTCGAGCCCGTCCAGCAGATGCCCGTGGTCGACCCAGACCCGGCCCGCGCGCATCCCCGCCATCACCGCGCCGTAGCCGTAACGGGTCACGCCGACGTGCGTGCGGCTGAACTCGCCCGGCCAGAAGTCGCTGCCGGGCTGCGGGGTGCCGGTCTGCACCGGGTCGGGCAGCTTCCCGGTGTTGTCGAAGTTCTGCCCCTCGGGCCACGCGCCGTTGGCCCAAGTGTCGTAGACCGTACGGTGGTTGTCGGAGTTCGTGGTGATCGAGAACAGTCGGCCCTCGGCCAGCATCGAGTCCCACAGCCCGCCGACGGTCGCCGTCGCCCAGTCGAAACCGCCGTACGTCACATACGCGTCCGCCGGATAACCGGCCCAGGACTGCGCCGACGGCTTGTTCTCGTACTCGCCGCGGATCGAGGTCGCACCTCGCCAGCCGGGCAGGGCCGCGCCCTGGGCGCCGGGCGCGCCCTCCATGCCGATCATGATCTCCGGGGCCGCGTCCCGCCAGGCCCGCATCTCGTGCGGGGAGTCGATGCCCAGGCGCAGCGGGTGGTTGGCGAGGACGAGGACGTCGTCGACGTAGCCCGAACGGCGTTGCTCGGCAAGCCACTTGACGGCCTTGACGGCGTGGGCCTCGTTGCGGGCGGTGTCCGTGGCACCGGCCGAGCCCTCGGTGTAGCCCAGCAGCTTGCCGTCGTAGGCGAGTTCGAACTGCGTGAGCAGGTCCACCTCGTGGCGGCCGGGTGCGGCGAACACCGTGCAGTGCTCGGCGGCCGGGATGTACCACTCCAGGCCCTGGAAGATCAGCTGGCGCGGGTTCTCTGCGCGCGCCTTGAGGATCTCGGCGTGCTCCAACTTCGCGCCGTAGGAGGCGTGTCCGAAGTTGGAGTGCTCGTTGAACACCATCCAGTCCAGGCCGTACCGCGCGGCGGCCTTCGCCTGCTGGGAGAACGTGTACTTGGCGTCGTGGCTGTAGACGGAGTGCACGTGGTGGTCGCCGACGAGGTAGGCGAGGCGCGGGTCGTTGCCGCCGTAGCCCCGCCCGGCCGCCACCGCGGGCGCGGCGAGCGGTCCCGCGCCGAGGGTGAACGCGGCGCCGAACAGGCCCGCGCGGCGCAGGAGTTGACGCCGGGAGACGCCCTGCGCGTCGAGGGCGGCGGGGGAGACGGACGGGTCGGCCCAGGTGGGCAGCTGCTGCTCGGTCATGATCTTCGGGAGTCCTCTGGAGGCTGTCAGTGGGTCATGAAGGAGGTCACGGGCAGCGCCCGGGAGACGATCCGGACGTCGCCGAGGCGGCCGTGCAGGATCTGGTCGATCTTGTCCGCGTACTCGTATCCGCCGAGCAGCCAGGGCAGGCCGACCGAGGTGAGGCCCACGGCGGCCGCCTTCGGATTGCGCACGATCGGGCAGCCGTCGACGAACAGCGTGGTGTGCCGGCCGTCGTTGACGACGGCGAGGTGGCACCAGGTCTCCAGCGGGGTCTCCTGGCCCCAGTTGCTGGCGATGCCCTCCTGGTTGAGCGGGCGTACCGCCCACTGCGGCTCGCGGTCGTTGGACAGGGAGAGCGTGGCGAGGGGCTCGTCGGGGTCGTCCGAGGTCTTGCCCGCGGCGCCGCCGGTACCGGTCCGGCTCACCAGCCCCGACCAGGCGTTGTGGTCGGGGTCCCAGTCGGCGGGCAGCCGGAAGAACGCCTCGATCGTGTAACCCCGCGCGAACGTCGCCGAGTTGAGCGGCGCACCGTCGACGGTCCGCAGGTACGCGCCCTTCAACGGCGACTTGTAACCCGTGAACTCCAGGCTGCCGTGGCCCGGTTGGTCGGGGTGGTGGTCGGCCGACCAGCCGAGCGTGCCGCCGTTCACGGAGACCACGGTGAGGTCGTTGCCCCGGCCGGACAGGTCACTGACGGTGCCGGAGACCGCGGACTCGAAGCGCCAGTAGGCGGCCGTGCCCGGGATCACCATCTTCGACGCGGGGCGCGCCGGACGGACCGGCACCGGGTCGAAGCCGGCGAAGCGGTCCGCGAAGTCGATGCCGACGGAGAACCGGTCGGCGTCGCCGCTGAGTTCGATCTCCTGCCGCTCCAGCTCGTTGAGGCCCTTCGCGGCCCGGCCCAGGATCCACGGCGACACCGTCTCCACGTCGATGACGTCGCGGTCCAGGTCGAAGTGGTAGAGGCGGATCATCGCCGCGCCGCCGAAGTAGCGGTTCTGATAGTTCGTCAGATGCAGGTGGACGTCGTTGCCCGCCGCGTTCTTGCGGGTCGCCCGCCCGGCCGGCCAGTAGTGGCCGTTCAGGGTCAGGAAGATCTGGTCGTGGTCCGCTATGAGCTGGTCCCACAGCTGCTGCCCGTAGTCCGACAACGTGTCGTCGTCCACGACCAGTTCGTGCGTGGTGAGGACGACCGGAGTCTTCGGGTGCCGCGCGATGACGTCCTTCGCCCACGCGTAGCCCTTCGCCGAAAGCCGCCAGTCCAGCGCCAGCACTAGCCACTCCCGCCCGGCCGCCCTGAACACGTGGTACGTGTTGTAGCCGTCCGAAGAGGCCCCGCCGAACGTGGACTTGTTCCTGAACCGCTGCGGGCCGAACGTGTCCAGGTAGGGCGACGCCCCGCGCTGGTCGTCCGTCGACGACTTGATGTCGTGGTTGCCCGCCAGCACGCTGTAGCCGACGCCCCGCCGGTCCAGCAGCTTGAACGCCTCCCCGATGGCGGCGAATTCGGGCACGGCCCCGTTCTGCGTCAGGTCGCCCAAGTGCGACAGGAAGACGATGTTGTCGTCCTTGCCGTGCTCCAGCAGATAGCGCAGCGAGGCCTCGATCGGCGCCTTGTCGATGCTCGGCCCGTCGAAGAGGTACTGGGTGTCCGGCATCACGGCGAGCGTGAAGCGTCGGCTGTCGGTGTCGGGCCGCCAAGTCGCCTTTGCGGAGGCCGAGTTCGGGGCCGCCTCGGCGACGCCCGGCAGCGCGACACCGGCCGTGGCGGCGGCACCGAGCAGCGCGGTGGCCCGCAGGAAACTGCGTCGCCCGGCACCGGCCTGGGCGCTCTCGCGCTGTTCGTCGTCGTGGTCATGCGAAGTACACACGTGTGCTCCGTGGGTAAGTGCTCGTGAAAGCTGGGGAGTTCGAAGCCGGGAAGTTCCGAACCGGTGGGTTCAGAGAACGCGCAGGGTCCAGCTCCAGCGATGGACACCCGGTGCGACGAGGTACTGCGGTGCGGTGTCGGGCCCGCACGAGGCCGTGCCCAACCCCCGGTGCGCCGCGTCGAGTTGCACCACGCAGGACGCGCGCGGCACCAGCTCGTCGTGATGCCGTACGGCGGTCAGGTCCTCGGCGCGATGGCGGGTCACCGAGACCTGGCGGGGCTCGTCGAGGTCGACCGTGAGACCGGTGGCGTCCGGTGCCGACAGCGTGAACCGCCGCACCCCGTTACGGCCGCCGCTCTCCTGCGGACGCAGATACGGGGTGAACAACTCGTCGACGGGGACCGAGTGGTGGCCCACGGGCGCGCCCGTACTGCGGTCGGGGTACGACTCCCACGGACCCCGGCCGAACCACTCCAGCAGATCAAGACCCGGCACCGTCTCGAACACGGTGCCCACCCGGGCCACGTCGTCGAACTCCTCGGGCAGCTCGGCCGACTCCTCGACCCGGACCCCGCCCGCGACCGGGGTGAACACCTGACAGTGCCGGACCACCCCCGTGGCCCCCGCGTACTCGGCGACCGTCGTCACCCGCTCGCCGTCCCGCCGTACCGAGACGACCTTGCGGACCAGCGAGTCCAGTCCCCAGGCCCGCCAGCGCGCGGCCGTCCCGCCCAACTCGTCGTTGTCGGTGGGCGCCCGCCACAGGGACAGGGTCGGCGCGACCGCCAGCAGCGGGTGGATCAGCAGCCCCTCGCCGTCGACCTCGATCCGGCCACTGCCCGCGGCGTAGCCGGACACGGGCTCCGCCGCCCGCAGCAGCACCTGGGGCGCGCACACCTCCGTGCCGCGCGGCGCCCACGTCTGGTCCTCGGCCGTGGTCACCCGCAGCGTCAGCCAGGCCTCGCCGCCGTCCTCCGGCAGTCCGAAGGGCAGGGGCACGGCCGCCGTCTCGCCCGGGCGCAGGGCGGGCAGTTCGGCCGGAGCGGTCAGCGTACGGCCGTCCGCGAGCGCCAACTCCCAAGTCCCGCAGAGCCATTCGAGGCCCCGGAAGTGCTGGTGGTTGCCGAGGACGATGCCCTCGTGCCGGAAGCACTCGATGCGCAGCGGCGCCGCGATCTCCCGGTGCTCGAACATCACCGGCTTCGGCGTCCGGTCGGGAAACACCACCCCGTCCGCGATGAACGCGCCGTCGTGGATGGCCTCGCCGAAGTCACCGCCGTACGCCCAGCGGTGACCGGGCGCGGCGACACCGTTGTCATAGAGTCCGGCGCCCGCGCGGCCGGTGGGTCTTCCGTCGCTCACACGCTGCAGGATTCCGTGGTCCCAGAACTCCCAGATGAAGCCGCCCTGAAGACCCGGGGTTGACTCGATGGCGGCCCAGTGGTCCGCGAGGGTCCCGTTGCTGTTGCCCATCGCGTGCGAGTACTCGCACTGGATCAACGGCTTCGTCTGCTCACCGGACAACGCGTGCGCGACACAGTCCTCCAGCGGCGCGTACATCGGACACGCGATGTCGGAGGCGAGATCCGGATCGGCCCAGCCGCGCTTGGCGGCACCCTCGTACTGGATCGGTCTGGTGGGGTCGTGGCGCCGGACCCAGCCGGCCGCCGCGTCGTGGTTGGCGCCGTAGTCGGACTCGTTGCCGAGCGACCAGACGATGATCGACGGGTGGTTCTTGTCCCGCAGCACCATCCGCGAGACACGGTCCACGAACGCGTTCAGGTAGCGCGGGTCGTCCGCGATCTCGTGCGCGTGGTCGTGCGACTCGATGTCCGCCTCGTCGACGACATACAGCCCGAGCTCGTCGGCGAGGTCGTACAGCGCCGGGTCGTTCGGACAGTGCGAGGTGCGGACCGCGTTGAACCCGAACCGCTTCAGCAGCACCAGATCCGCCCGCATGTCGTCGTACGACACCGTCCGGCCGGTCAGCGGATGGAAGTCGTGCCGGTTGACGCCCCGGATGAACACCCGCTCCCCGTTGACGAGCAGGTCCCGCCCGACGATCTCCACGTCACGGAAACCGATGCGCCGGTACGAGGTGTCGGCGACCGTTCCGTCGGCCCGGTGCAGCCGGACGGTCAGGCCGTACAGCTCGGGCGTCTCGGCGTTCCAGGTGCGCACCTCGGGGACGGTGGCCCTGATCCGGGCCTCGCCGAGGAAGTCGGAGACGCGGTCGTCCTCGGTGTTGAGGCGGTCGAACTCCCCGTCCTGGGCGAGGAGTCGGCCGTCGAGATCACCGCTGATCCACCACCCGGCGGGCAGCGCACCGCCCGCGTCCCGTACCTGGCAGTCGACTTGGAGCTCCCCGTCGTGGCGCGCCCGCACGGTCACGTCGGCGAGATGCAGCGGGTCGGTCGCGTACAGCAGCACCGACCGCGTGATGCCCCCGTGCCACCATTGGTCCTGGTCCTCGATGTGCGAGGCGTCCGACCACTTGATCACCGTCAGCCGCACGGTGGCGCGCTCGCCGGGACGTACGACGTCCGAGAGGTCGAAGTCGGCGGCCAGGTGGGAATCCTTGGAGATGCCGACGGGCCGCCCGTCCACGTGCACGAGCAGCACGCTCTCGGCGGCGCCGACCTGGAGCACGATGCGCCGGCCGGCCCACTCGGCCGGGACGTCGATCTCCCGCTCGTACACACCGGTGGGATTGTCGGCGGGCGACAGTGGAGGGAATTCCGCATACGGCATACGGACGTTCGTGTACTGCGGAAGGTCGTCCGTGTCCTGCATGGTCCATACGCCCGGCACGTATGCGGACGACCAGGCGTCCGCGAGCGGGGCGTCCGGCGCCGGCAGCAACTGGAAGCGCCAGTCGCCGTCCAGAGGGAGCGCTCCGGTGCGCCGGTCGACGGCGTTCATGGGGAGCCGTGCCCAGGAGGTCAGCTCGGGTGCCTCCCAGGGGCGGAGGGCGATCAGGGGATCGGCGGGCCGGGGCCCGTGGATCGACGGATCGTTCATCGGCGGATGGCTCCCTTGTCGGTCGGGGTGCGCGGCATGACGGGGGGCGGGGGTGGCGTGACGGGTCCGGGCAGGACCCGTCCGGCCAGGCCCCAGTCCGGGTCGACGGGGATGCCGAGCCGGTCCAGGACGGTGGGGGCGATGTCGACGAGCCGGGGCGAGTCGAGCCGGGTGCCGGCGGGCGTGCCGGGCTCGGCGAGGACGACGAACACCTCGCGCTCGGCGAGGGTGTCGCCGCCGTGGCCGCCCGTGTCGAGGTGCCCGTGGTCGGTGGTGACCAGCACGGTCCACCGTTCGCCGGAGGGCCGTGCGTCGAGCGCCGCGAGCAGCCGCCCCAGATGGGTGTCCTGGGCGAGAAGAGCGTGGTCGTAGGCGGCGGAGAGGGGGCCCGTGGCGTGACCGGCCTCGTCGGTGGCGCCGAAGTACACGAACACCAGGTCGGGGTCGTCCTCGGTGAGCCAGCGCAGGGCGGTGCGGACGACGAGCTCGTCCGCGGTCGCGTAGCCGTCGCTCTCGCCGTCGTGGTGCACCCGCCGCCCGACGGCGGGGCCGAGGACACCGCGGTGGACCAGCTCCGGCCAGGACACTGCGGCGGCGGTGCGCAGACCGGGGCGGGCGAGGGCCGCGCGGCTGAGGAAGTCGGGGTGGCGGGCGTAGTCGGCGCCCGCGAAGTCGTTGCCGGTGACCCCATGCCGGTCGGGCCACACCCCGGTCAGCACGCTGGACCAGCCGGGCCCGGAGTCGGTGTAGGCCATGCTCGTCCACGGTCCCCCCTCGGCCTGGCCGTCGGCCTCGCCGTACGGCAGCAGGCTGGTGCCGTGGGCGCCCCCGGCCAGCAGGCCGTGCAGGACGGGGGCGTGGGCCGCGGAGCGGACCAGCCGGTCGTGCCGCAGTCCGTCCATGCCCACCACGAGCACCTTGCCGCGCGGGGTGCCGCCCCGGTCGGCGGACCCCTGGCTCTGCGCCGCCCGCGTCCGCTCGGCGTCGGTGTCCGTCACCGGATCCCTCCTCTGTCCTGCGCGTACCGCTGTCTGTGCGTACCGCGCGGGCCGGGGCGGCCCGCGCGGGTCAGGTGCCCTGCACCGCGCCCTCGGTGGCGCCCGCGATGAAGCCGCGGGCGAAGACGGCGAAGACCAGCACCAGCGGGAGCGACGCCATCAGCACCCCGGCCATGACCATGCTGTAGTCGGTGGTGTGGCCGACGTTCAGCTGGGCCAGCTCCACCTGGAGGGTCACGTGGTCCGGGTTGGTGAGCACGATGAGCGGCCAGACGTAGTCGTTCCAGGCGCCGACGAAGGCGTAGATCGCGAGGAAGGACAGCGCGGGCCTGATCATCGGCAGCGCGATGTTCCAGTACTGGCGGAAGAACCCGGCGCCGTCGATGCGCGCGGCGTCGAGGAGTTCGTCCGGCACGCCGTTCTCGATGTACTGGCGCAGCCAGAAGATGCCGAAGGCGTTGGCCAGGGCGGGCGGGATCAGCGCCTTGAGCATGCCCACCCAGCCGATGTTCGACATGAGGATGAACTGCGGCAGGATCGCCAGTTGCAGCGGCAGCATCATGAACAGCAGCAGCGTGCCGAAGAGCACCTTGCGGCCGGGGAAGTCGAACTTGGCGAAGGTGAAGGCCGCCAGCGAGTCGACGAACAGCACCAGGACGGTGGTGACGGTCGCGACGACGACCGTGTTGAGCATCGACCCGAAGAAGTCGATGGTGTTCAGCACATGCCGGATGTTCTCCAGCAGATGGGAGCCGAAGGTGAACTTCGGCGGGCTCTTGTAGATGTCCTGGGTGGTGTTGGTCGCCATGACGATCGTCCACACGAACGGGAAGACCGAGAGCAGGACGGCCGCCATGAGGATGATGTGCGCGGTCAGGCCCTTGGGGCGGCGCAGCCGCCTCGCGCGCGGGGCCGGCCGGGTCGGCTCGGCTGTCGGCTCGGCTGCGGTGTCGGCTGTGGTCACGGCTTCCTCCCTCGTTGGGTGATGCGCCAGTTGACGGCGACGAGGACGATGATCAACAGGAAGAAGGCCCACACGATGGCGGCGCCGTAGCCGTAGTCGTTGTTGAGGAAGGCCGACTGGTAGAAGTACAGCAGCGTGGTCAGACCGGCCTGTCCGGGGCCGCCGAGGTTGGCGTTGGCGGCGTTGCTGGCGAACAGCACCTGGGGTTCGCTGAAGCTCTGCAGGCCGTTGATGGTCGAGATGATGACGGTGAACAGGATGATCGGCCGCAGGATCGGGACGGTGATCTGGAAGAACGTGCGGACCGGGCCGGCGCCGTCCACCTTCGCCGCCTCGTAGATGGAGGTCGGGATCGCCTGCAGACCGGCAAGGTAGATGATCATGTTGTAGCCGGTCCACATCCACGTCATCAGCAGCGCGATGACCACCTTGATCAGCCACGGGTTGCTCAGCCACGGCACCGGCGAGATGCCGACCGTGCCGAGGATCGCGTTGACCAGGCCGAAGTTGTTGCTGAACACCGCGCCGAAGAAGATCGCCACGGCGACGATCGAGGTGACGTTCGGTACGTAGAGGGCGATCCGGTAGAAGCCCTTGAAGCGGCGTACCGAGTGCAGCAGCGTGGCCAGCACCAGGGCGCCCAGCAGGGTGGGCACCGTGGACAGCACCCAGATCACCAGGGTGTTGCGGATCGACAGCCAGAAGACCGGGTCCGACCACAGGAACCGGAACTGCTGCAGGCCCACGAACTGCTTGTCGCCGAGGCCGTCCCAGCGCTGGAAGGCCAGGTACAGCGAGTAGAACACCGGGAAGAAGGAGAACGCGGCGAAGATCAGGTAGAAGGGCGAGATCGCCAGGTACTGCCGCCAGTACGCCAGCGGGCCGCGCCGCTTCGGGCGGACGGTGCCGACGGGGGTGGCGCGCCGGGGACGGAACCGGGCCGGGCCCGGCCCGCGGGGGGGGGGGGGCCCCCCCGGGGCGGGCGGCCGCGGCGGGGGGGGGGGGGGGGGCCCGGGATACATCCGCAGGCGGGGTTGGAAGTATGTGTTGGGGGGGGTGGGGGGTGT
>NZ_JBSFKO010000063.1:0-35448 GCF_053598575.1 Streptomyces sp. NPDC001100 | reverse complement strand
CGTTCGCCAGCGCCTGCCGGATCACCCGCTGCTGCGACGGACCGTTCGGCGCGGTCAACTGGCTGCTGGCGCCGTCCTGGTTGACGGCGGTGCCGCGCAGTACGGCGAGCACCGGGTGACCGTTGCGCCGCGCGTCCGACAGCCGCTCCAGGACCAGCAGACCGACGCCCTCGCCCCACCCGGTACCGTCCGCCCCGTCCGAGAACGCCTTGCACCGCCCGTCGGCCGCGAGTCCGCGCTGCCGGCTGAACTCCACGAAGGTGGTGGGGGTGGCCATGACGGTGACGCCGCCCGCGAGCGCCAGCGTGCACTCGCCCTGCCGCAGCGCCTGGGCAGCCAGATGCATCGCCACCAACGACGACGAACACGCCGTGTCCACCGACACCGCCGGCCCCTCCAGACCGAAGGTGTACGCCACCCGGCCCGAAGCGACACTCCCCGCACTGCCGCTCGCGATGTAGCCCTCGAAGCCGTCGGGCGCCCTGCGCATCCGTGATCCGTAGTCGTTGTACATGACGCCCGCGAAGACACCGGTCGCACTGCCCCGCAACGCCCCCGGCTCGATACCCGCCCGCTCGAACGCCTCCCACGCCGTCTCCAACAACAACCGCTGCTGCGGATCCGTCGCCAACGCCTCACGCGGCGAAATACCGAAGAACCCCGCATCGAAATCCGCAGCCCCGTACAGGAAACCGCCACGACGCGAATAACTCGTCCCCTCATGAGCCGGATCAGGGTCGTAGAGCGACTCCACGTCCCAGCCCCGGTCCCCCGGAAACTCCCCCACCGCGTCCACACCGTCCGCCACCAAGCGCCACAGATCCTCCGGCGAGGCCACACCACCCGGATAACGGCACGCCATCGACACCACCGCGATCGGCTCCGTGTACTCGTTCAGCCGTCGACGGGCCTGGCGCAGATCCGCCGTGGCCCGCTTCAGGTAGTCGCGGAGCCTCTCCTCGTTGTTCGTCATGCGACGCGTACTCCCTCGGGGCAGTCCGGCATGGCAGCAGTGGTGCGGTCGCCAGCCTCGCCAGGACCGCTAACGACGACCTTGTCGAGCCCTAAAGCGCTGGGGCCCCGCGGGCGCCCGCGGTGTCAGGCGATGTCACGCAACTGCCGCTGGAGGGCCTTCTCCACGTGGCTGAGGGGGATGTCCTGACGTACCCGTTCCGGGTGATGCGGCCCCGGACCCGTGGTGGGCTCGCACGAGGTGTCCGGAACGGAGTACGACATCTTTCCGAACGTCACCAGCGTGTCCCAGAGGAAACCCGGCAGTCGCCGGAAGACGGACCTCAGCAGACGGAGCATTCCCGGGACTCCCTCCCGCCCGTCGGGCCACCCCCGGTAGGTGGGCTCCGGCGAGGGTGCCCGCCGCCTCTAAAGCCGGTCCAAAGGCCGCATTCGCGCGGAAGGCCCCGTCAGCCGGCTTCCCGGTACTCAAGCCCTCCGTCGGCCACGAGGATCGCCTGGTGGAGGTCGCGCAGCGCGCGGCCGGGCTCAAGGCTCAGATCACGGCCGAGGCGCTCGCGCAGCGACCGGTACACCGCCAGCGCGTCCGCCTGACGCCCGGACCGGTAGAGGGCAAGCATCAGTTGGCGGTGGAAGGCCTCGCGGAGCGGGTGTTCGGAGACGAGGGTGTACAGGTCGCTCACCAGATCGCGGTGCCGTCCGAGGGCCAGCTCGGACTCGACCAGCAGTTCCGTGCACTCCAGGCGGGATTCCTCGTACCAGGTGGTGAAGGCCCGGGCGGCCGGTATGTGTTTCAGGCCGTGGAGCGCGGGCCCCCTGCACAGCGACAGGGCGGCCCCGAACGCCACGACGGCGTGCTCGTGACGCCGGGCCCCCGCCTCGGAGCGGCCCGTCTCAAGGAGCTCCTGGAATGCGTGCAGGTCGAGTCCGTCGTCCCCCAGGATCAGCGCATATCCCGGTGAGCGCGTGACGATGGGGTTCTCGGGGCGTTCCGGTACGGCCAGCAACTTCCTGAGATGGGAGACGTAGACCTGTAAGGAGGCCACGGCCCGGCGCGGCGCCTTCTCGCCCCAGATCTCGGCCACCAATTGCTCCACGGGGACGATCTGGTCGGCCCTCAGCAGCAACAGGGCCAATACGGCTGCCATTTTGTGAGCGCTGACGAGGTCGCTGCGTCCCGGGCCGCGCACGCGCAGCGGTCCGAGAATTTCATAGCGGAGCTTGCCGGGCGGAATGTCGGCGGCGCCGTCCCGCACACTCTCAGCCATATGCGTTCCCGTTCCGTCGGCGGCACCGGTGGGCCGCTGGGGCCTGTTCTGCGTCGCGATCCGGACCAGGGAGCGGCGAGGCGCGGCACGGACGACCGCAAGGCGCCGGAAGGCCCCCGCAGCGGAGCCACCAGGGCGTTTCGGAAGCGCGGCGCATGCGCGCCACGCCTTGCGATGCACCACACCGATCGCCGCGGCCTGTCCGGCCCTGATCCACCGGACAGCCCTGGTTCAGCGGATCGGGCTCCAGGCTAACCAGGTGAACGCCCCATATCCAGGCCTCACTTGGGCCGGAATTCCCGGTCCCGGCAATAGCTCGCCGAAACCCCGGATCGGCATGGTGTCCGTCACCCGACACCACGGTCCTGCGTCGCCGCGCCGCCTTTCGACCCCTGCCCGGAATCTCGGCCTCATTCCCGCTCAGGGCAGTTCGGCGAGCACCGCTCGTACGGTGTCCGCCACGTCCGCCAGCCGGGAGGTCAGATAGAAGTGGTCACCGGGCAGCACCGTGAGCCGGAAAGGACCCGAGGTGTGGTCCCGCCAGCGCTGTGCGTCGGCGAGCGGCACCAGGGCGTCGCGGTCCCCGATGAGCACATGGACGGGGCAGCCGAGGCGTGCCGCGGGATCGGGAACGTACGCGTGCAGGGCCCGGTAGTCGGCCCACAGCGCGGGAAGGGTCAATTCGCGCAGATCGGGGTCGGCCAGCACGGTCCGGGAGGTCCCGCCCAGCCGTACGACCTCCTCGATGAGGGAGTCGTCACTGCGGAGTATGCGCGGGTCGACGTGAGTGAGCACCGGGGCGCGGCCTCCGGAGGCGAACAGGGCGCCGGGGACGGGCCCTTGCTCCCGCTCCCCCAGCAGCGCGGTCTCGAAGGCCACCAGCGAACCCATGCTGTGCCCGAAGTACGCCGTCGTCACGCCGCCCGGCGGACCGCCCGCCGCACCGCGCGTCGCCTCGGCGACGGCTTCGGCGGTGTGCCGGGCCAGTTGCCGGATGTCCCGTACGGCTGGTTCACCGCGCCGTTCGAGCCGCCCGGGATACTGCACGACCAGCACCCGCACGGCCGGGGACAGCGTCCTGGCCAGCGGGGCGAAGAACCCGGCCGAGCCACCCGCGTGCGGGAAGACCACCAGGCAGGGCGCTCCGTGTGCGGCGGGCGCGTACTGCCGCAGCCAGTCGCTGTGGAGGGCCGCGTCCGTGCCGGTCATCCGGTGCCTCCGTCCGTCACACGGACGGCATCCGGGCCGACGCCGAGCCTCGCGGTGCGACGAGCCCTTCCCGCGCACCCGCGATCCCGGTGAGGACGTCGGCGGCTTGGGCGCAGGGCGCCGGTGGTGCCGCCCGGACGAACTGGTGGGCAGTCGCGGTTCCGGTCCATGCCGAAGCGCCTGAGCAGCGCAGCGGTATCGACGGGCGGCCCGGGAAGGGCCGTTCCGACTGACAGAGTGCACACCGCCGGGTCCCCCACGGATCTACTCCTTCCGAAGTCCCACTGCGGGAACACTAGGACAGCCTTCTAAAGCCGCCCTAGCGGATCTCGGGCACCGTGGGGTCCCTATTTCTTGAGGTCCCCCATAGCGTCGTGCCACCGTAAGGAATCTCTGGTCCGTCAGTTCTGCGAGCTGTCGGACCGGGACAAGGCCGTTCCGTGCTGCCGTGTCGACCGCGGTCACTCGGCACTCCCTGCCGGACTCGGCTCGTTTTCGGCGTCGGTCTTCGCGGTCGTCCACCAGTAACCGTGCGATCCCCTGCTCGCTGAAGACGCCTCGCAGGGCGAGGGCTATGCCCCCGTGGATCGCGGAGGCGCCGTCGGGCCGGGTGGTGGTGATGGTCAGTTCGCGCGTGGTCAGGGGCAGCGCCCGCTGGTAGACCACGGCACGCACCCCGGACAGGAGGTCGTCGCGCAGGTCGCTCAGCGGGCCGCCGAGGACCAGCGTGCGGGGGTTGTACATGACGTCCTGCATGCGGCGACCCCGCTTCAGGCAGAGGTCCGCAGCGCCGACAAGCGGTAGAGAGACGAGGCACGGGCCGGGAGCCCGGCACATCCCACCCGTGGCCGGCAGGACACCACAACTCCCTTCGGCTACAGGGCTGTTGCGCTCAGAGACCAGATCACTGACCCACCTCGTGCGGCTCCTCAGCCACGCTCTCCCGTCCGCCTGCCGTGCCGGACACAGGTGCGGGCCCACGTAGCCGCCCGGTCGGGCGGGTGGCCAGCGGCTCGGTCCAACACGGCCGCGAACAGGTCCCGCGGCGGGGAGAGCAGGTTGTGCGCGCCCTCCGCGGCCTCCCCCGACAGGGCGATGCCAACCCTGGACACGGACGTGGCGCGGGAGCACATCCGCACCGCGGTCGCCACCCCACTGCGGGGCTGACGACCGCTTCGACGACGGGTGCGGTCCGGGCCGCTTCCGCTGCCCGTCTCTCTCGCCAGGGTTGCTTTCGAATGTCCACGCACTGTCCCGAACGAGGGCGCGACACACGGCCCGCCCCTCACCGCCCGCCTGTCACACCAGGCGCCTGATCTCCCCGCGCACTCGGTAGAAACCGGCCGAGGAGGAATGCAGCGCGTCCACCACATAGCGCGCTCCGGGCTCGCGAATCGCGCGCGGGAACTGGACGTTCCAACCCGGCTCATAGCCCTCGGAGACCACGTGCACACGCACTCGGCCTCCTTGCTCGAAGCACTCCACGACGACTCCGTTCCCCGCTGCGGGGACGGTGCTGACCGTGGCGACGGAGGCGGCGGTGGTCAGCGGTGCGTACGTCGGCATGGCGGCCGCCAGCTTGATGTCCGCGGCGACCGGCACGGTGCCCGACTGGGCGGCGGTGATCGCGGCCTCGCTCGCGTCGATGCAGGCGAGTGAGCCGTCCGTGGAGACGATGTACAGCCGTTCGTCGTGGTACTGCATCGAGAGTGCCGAGCCGCCACCCGTGCCGAGCTTCCACAGCCGGGTGCCGTCGGCGGTGAAGCAGTACACGGAGGACGCCGAGTCGCCCGCGAAGACGTACCGACCGCCGGCGGACGTGGCGCACGAGTACACCGCGGCATCGCACTGGTAGGAGGCCTCGACGGCCCCGGAGGACTTCGCGAGGCGCTGGACGACACGCCGTCCCGTCCCGGCGTAGACCGCGTGCTCCTCCTGCCATCCGAACAGCACGTTGCCGTTGGTCGCGGTGTGCCAGAGCTGTCTGGCGCCGTCCGCCGCGTAGGCCGTCACACCCTGGCTGTGCCCGTGGTAGACGGCGTGGTCGTCGGCCCGCACCATCCACGCGTTGTCCCCGGACGAGTTGCGGGACCACTGGAGCTCGTCCTCGTGGTCGATGACCGTCAGTCCGCCGTTGCGGTCGGAGACGTTCAGCACGCCCGCGTGGATGTCCAGCCAGAAGATGTCCACCTCGGCCGCGATGTCGTAGGCCGCGAACGGCACCTTCGAGGAGAGGTCGTACACCCGGCCGTCGTCGCAGCCCGCGTAGATCCAGAAGTCGTCGGCCACCAGGCATTTCACGCCGTCGGGCAGGGAGTAGTGCGCCAGCACCTCGCCGTCATGGCTCAGGTTGTAGACACTGCCGTGCTGGTTGCCGACCCAACAGCGGTCCTCGTCCACGTGGATGCCGAACGCCGAGGCGCCGGTACGGAACCGCCACAGCACCGGGGCGGTCGCCCGCGCCGTCGACGGGGCGGACGTCACCTGACGGCGGGTCACGGGGCGGGCCGCCCGCTGCCCCTGAACGGCGGGCGCGTACCCCTTCCGTACCTTCTCGGCTATCTTCTTCGCCGCTGCCGCCTGCGCCTTCTCGACGGTGGGAAAGGCGGAGGTCTGGTGCTGCCCGTCCACGCCGATCCGTCCGTACCGCACGGCGACGGTGGTCCCCTCGACAGTCACCTCGTAGAACTTGTGGGCGCCACCACTCTCCTGAGACAGCTCCAGGTACGTCGTGTTCCCCGACTGTCGTGTCTGCGCAGCGGACACAGCACACCCCTCCCCAAAGGCCCGTTCGGCCGGTACGGCCGATCTCCAGTGACTCCAAACTAGTGGTGACCACTGACATCGCCGTCCCGGGACCGCTCGTTCCGGGGGACCGGCCGTACCTCTCCTCATGTCGTCAGGAGTGCGTCAGGGCGCGGGAGTTCGCATCAGGCGCTCCGCCAGTGTGACCGCGAACTCCTCCGCCCGCGCCAGCTGGGTGCGCAGGTCCGCCACGCGCTGGTGAGCGGCACGCTCGAAGCCGCGTACCCGCTCCAGCAACCTCTCGTGCTCGCCGGCCGGCAGTTCCTCGCCAGAGTCCAGGCGATCCGTGGCTTCCAGCAGGTCGCGCATCTCGTCCAACGTGAAGCCGAGCGTTTTCATCCGGCGGACGACCATCAGGCGGGCGACGTCGGACTCGGTGTAGAGACGGAAGCCGCCCAGGGAGCGGGCCGAGGGGGTGACCAGGCCGGTCTCCTCGTAGTGCCGGATGGTGCGCAGCGACAGATCGGTCCGTGAGACCGGCCACCGGCGCACAGGCTCATCCGCTACGACGGCTGCCGTCCCGGTCTCCGATCCCACCGAGTCACCGACTCGGTGACCGCCACGGCCGGTAGTCCGTTCGTGGGGACCGGGGCCATCCCCTCAAGCCTTGAGAAATCCGATGACCGCCTCGTTCACGGCGTCGGGCCGCTCCAGGTAGCCGTAATGGCCGCAGCCGGGTATCTCGATGTAGGCGGCTGCGGGGACGGCCGCGGCGAGTTCGCGGCACAGATGTGGGCGGACGACCAGGTCGTCCTGGAAGGCGAGGACGAGGCAGGGGCGGGTGATCCGCCGGTAGTGCGGAAGGCGGTTCGGGATGACTTCGAGGCCGAGTTGTGCGCGGACCGTCGACGGGTCGGGGCCGGCGAGTTCGAGGATGCCGAGCCAGTCCCGCAGTCTGTCCTCGTCGTTGAGTGTCCGTGGTGAGAGGTTCTGCAGGGCCTGCCGGTACGCGGACACGGCGGGAGGGATCTTGACGCCGCTGTCGGCCAGCTCGATGTCGGCGGCCGACATGGCGGTGATCAGCGCGTCCGCTCGTCCGCAGCTGGCCATCAGCACGGCCCGCGTGACGAGTTCGGGCCGGGCGAGGAGGAGTTCCTGCGCGATGAGACCGCCCAGCGAGTGGCCCACGACCCGGCAGGGCCCCGCGCCCATGTGCTCGATCAGACCGGCGACGTCCGCGGCCATGTCGTCGAGAGTGAATCCGGCGGGGGACGGACCGGTCGGCGGGATGCCGCGGTTGTCGAGCGTGATCACCCGGTGGCCGGCCGCCCTGAGGGCGGGCACCTGGTGGGTCCGCCAGATCCGTCCCGGGGCGCCGGTGCCGGCGACCAGCACGACGGGCTCCCCCAGGCCGCCGTAGTCGTCGTAGCCGAGGTCTGTTCCGTTGACGCGCGCGATCGGCATCGTCCTGTCCTTCCGCCGCCTCCTGCGGGGCGGCCCCTGGCGGACGGAGCGGCCCGCCGCGCTGTTCGGAAACCGAGAGGCCCAGGCCCGCCGACAGGTTCGCCCCCACCGGCGGACCCGGATCACCTCACCGGCCGGACCACACGGGATGACGCTTCTCCGCGAAGGCCCGGGGGCCTTCCACGGCGTCCCGGCTGTGCATACGCCGTTCCTCCCACACGTACCTCGTGGCGAACGCCTCCTCCAGCGGCTGGTCGAGCGAGCGCATCACGGCCTCCTTGATGGCCCGTACCGACAGGGGCGCGCTGCGGATCAGATCGTCCGTCCAGGCGTCGACCCGTCGGTCCAGGTCTCCTTCCTCGGCGACCTCGTTGACCAGTCCGAAGTGCAGCGCTGTCGCCGCGTCGATCGGGCGCCCGGTGAGCAGATGTCCCATGGCCGTCTTCAGGGGCAACTGGCGGGCGAGCCGGAAGGCGCCGCCCGCGCCCGGGACCAGCCCGAGCCGCGCCTCCGGCAGGGCGAACCGCGCGTCGTGCGAGGCGACAACGAGGTCGCAGGCGAGCGCCAGCTCGAAGCCGCCGCCGAGGGCGTAGCCGTTGACCCGTGCCACAACCGGTTTGGACAGGGTGAACCGCTCGGTGAGCCGGGGCCAGCCCGGCAGGCCCCGGCTTCCGAACGTCGTCCGAGGGGTCCCTTCCGTGTCGAGGCGGCTGCGTTCCTTCAGGTCCTGTCCGACGGAGAAGGCCCGGTCGCCCGCGCCGGTGAGGACCACGACGCGGATGTCGTCGTCGGCCTCCACGTCGTCCCAGACACCGGCGAGTTCCTCGTGCATGCACAGGTCCATCGCGTTCAGCACCTCGGGACGGTCGAGGGTGACGCGGGCGACGTGGTCCTTCTTCTCGTACCGCACCCGGGCACGGTCGTCGGGACTCACCCGGTCCCCGGTCACGACGACGACCTCGCCGCGAACCTGCCGACCTTGTGGATCACGTCCTCCCCGTACAGCCGCAGCGCCTGCTGGAGGGCGAACTCCGCCATGTACGCGCGAAACGCCTCGACGGGCTCCTCGGCGAGGTTGAGCATCCGCCGGTTGGCGAGCACCGCCTCGCCGTCGAGACGTTCCAGGCTCCGCTCGACGGCGGCGTCCAGCTCGCGCGGGTCCACGACCTCGTCCACCAGCAGCCGAGCCTGCGGCTCCGAGGCCCAGATCCTGCGCCCCCCGAGGATCACCTGACGGGACAGCCGGGGTCCGGCGTACCTGCTGAAGCGGAGGTTGGCCACGCCGGGGATGATCCCTTCCTTGGCGGCCGGGAGGCTGAGGTAGGCGTCGGACGCGGCGAGGACATGGTCGAACACCAGCAGCAGTTGGGCGCCCCCGCCGATCGCGAAGCCGTCGACAGCGGCGACCCACGGCTTCTCGACGTACGGCGAGTGCCACCGGTCCGGGTCCTCGACGAGCAGGCCCCGGACGAGTTTGTGGATGTAGCCGAGTTCACGGCGCAGCAGGAAGTCGACCAGGGAGATGTCACCGGAGCTCAGGTTCTTGAGGTTGATGCCCGCGCTGAACACCCGCTTGCCGCGGTAACGGGGATGGCTCATCTCCCCTCCGCGCAGCAGGCCGACCCGGACGGCAGGATCGAGGAGAGCAAGGTCTACGGCCGTCTCCATGTCGTCGACCTGCTGGTTGTCCTCGGCGTTGAGCCGGTCGTGCCGGCACATCGTCAACCGTGCGACGCCGTCGCGGCGTTCGAGCCGTACGGCCTCCATCGCCACGACACCGGTCCGCAGGAACTCCGGCAGCAGCCCCCGCGCCCGGGCCGTCGGCCGGAGCATGGCGTCGAGGAGGTGAGGACCGGCCGAGGGCGACCGCAGGACGGCCCGCAGGAAGATGCCCTGGTCGATCTCGTGGCCCTCCTTGTCGGCCTGCGGCCGGCTCCGCTCCTGCGCGAGCCGTCCGGCGTCCGCCACCAGGCCGGGGAAGGCGGTTGCCGCGGCCGCGACCAGGTCGTCGATCCGCAGGCTGCGGGTGCGCCCTTCGGTGACCCGGTCGTACACGGCGTCGCCGTACCCGTCCAGGAACCGGGCGCGCAGGGCGCGGGCCCGGTTCTTCACCGCCTCGGCCAGGTCCCGCTGTTCGGGTGTGCGGCGCGTCGGGTACGGCAGTGACGCCAGCGTCTTGTCCACGCGCTCGGCGGCCTCCGTCAGCGCCGACCACTCCGCACGCGCGGCCTCCTGCTCCAGCAGAACGGTCGTCATACGGCCGCCCCGCCTTCCGCACCGAGGAGTGCAGGGCTTGGCCACGTCATCACGCGGCCTCCTCGACGGTGCGCCGCAGAGCGCGGTCGCAGGCTGCCAGGTGCGGGCCGAGGGCGTCCTCGAAGCTGACCGTCATCGCGTCGAGGAGCAGCTGGCGCCGTAGGGCGAGCTCCTTGCCCGACAGTCCCTCGCAGCGCTGGACGGCGGCGGCCACCGCGGTGTCCGGCGCCTCGGTCACCTCGTCGGCTATGCCCAGCGTCAGTGCCTCGGGCGCCGGGATCGGGTGCCCGAACAGGACGGCGCGGCGGGCGCGCGCGGCGCCGGCCAGGCGGGCGAGGCGGAACGCGGCCATGCCGGGCCAGGTGGCCTCTCCGTCGAAGGGCAGGAGGAGACGGCTGCCGGGAGTCGCGATCCGGATGTCGGCGGTGAGGAAGACGTCGAGGGCCGCTCCGCCACAGTCGCCGGCCGCGACCGCGACAGTGGCCCCGGGCAGCCGTTCGACCCGCCGCAGCACCCGTTCCCACTTGGTGACGAGGGAGACGTCCAGCCCGTCGGCCCAGCCCGGTGCGGGTGCCCCGGTGACCCGCAGGATCGCGGGCCCGCCCTGGTCCTCCACCTCGTCGCACAGGACGGTGAGGTCCTTGACGGTCCTGATCGACAGCGGCCGGGATCCGTCAACGGCCAGTGTCCGCACGGCACTTACGTCACTCACTGCGTTCTCTCCTGTCGTCACCACTGGACCAGCGCCGTTTCGAGCGTGGATCCCGGGCCCATGGTCATGAGCACTCCGTAGTCGCCGGGCCGGGGCACCTGCTCGTCGAGGAGCCGTTCGTACGAGAAAAGGAACGACCCGCTCGAGACGTTGCCGTAGTCCCGCAGGACGCCGACGGTGTGGCGCAGGTCGTGGCGGGTCAGGCCGAGATTGACGACCACCGCGTCGATCACTTTCTTGCCGCCGGAGTGCACGAGCCAGTGGCGGATGTCGCTCCTGCGCAGGCCCGTGTCCCGGAGCAGGCGGTCGATCACGATCTCGGCGTGGGCACCGACGACGTAGGGGATCTGCGGGTCGAGGTAGAAACTGAACCGGTCCAGGTCGCGGTCCCAGTCGTAGCGCATCGCCCCGATCGCGTCGGGGATGATGCAGCTGGCGAACTTCAGGAGGGTCGGGCCCTCGGCCGCGCCGGACGCCTCGTCACCGGGGCCCGACCTCAGGGCGATCGCTCCGGCGCCGTCGCCGAAGAGGCTGTTGACGACCGCGGTCCGCATCGAGGAGTCCATCGCGTACGCCGCGGAGCAGGCCTCCGCGCAGAGGACCACGGCGAGTTCGCCCGGGTGGGCGGCGGACCAGCCGGCCACGACGTTCAGCGCGTTGAGCCCCGCGTTGCAGCCCATGCCGACGATGTCGCTGCGGCTGCAGTGCCGGTCGATGCCCAGCTCGCGGATCATCAGGGCGCTCAGGCCGGGGGTGAGGAAGCCGGTGGAGGACACGCAGCACAGGTGCCGCAGATCGGAGAGTTCGGCGCCGGCCCGCTTCAGACAGGCGCGCAGTGCCTCGGCACCCATCTCCGTCGCCATGGCCTTGTGCTTGTCGAGCAGGTCGCCCTGCGGCTCGGGGGCGCGGACACCGTCGGCGTCCGGTTCCGGCAGGGTCAGGTGGCGCCGGTCGATGGCGCTGTTGGCGAACACGGACCGGATCTTCGGGTCGGTGATGCGGAAGGCGTCGAGCACCTCCTGCTGGGAGTAGGCGGCGGCCGACGTGGCGGTCCCCACCCCGACGATCCGCGGTCGGTACGGCGTCTTCAGGGCGCCGTCACCGGTCAGGACGACGGGCACCGGAACGTCGTCCGCCAAGGCGGCCTCCAGTCCTTCCGGCCGGTCCAGATTGATGGTCATCGGAAAGTCCACCCCCACATACGCGGCTTGGTCCGCGGTCGCTGTGCATTGCTGTTCCCGGTCACTTGCCTCGCCTTTCCCCGAGAATTCATGACACCGAGGCCTGCGCCTCTATGAACTGCGCGAGCCGCGCGGTGCCCTCTTCGATATCGGCCGTCGTCAGATAGCTGGTGGAGAGACGGAGTGCCTGATGGCCGCCGCCCTGCGGATAGAAGTAGTTCATCGGCGTCCAGATGACGCCGAATTCCTGTGCCGACCGGGTCAGCGCCGCATTGTTCGCCCGGAAGGGTACGTGGACCGTGAGGAAGAAACCTCCGGTCGGTTCGTTCCAGCGCACGCCCAGGTCGGCTCGGCGGGCCGCCGGCAGACGAGCGTCCAGATTGCGCAGCGTGGTCCGCATGGCATTGCCGTAATAGGCCGCCGGTTCGACGTTCATCTCGGAGATCCGGCCGTCGCCTGCCAGCAGGGCGCCCGCCACCGCGGCCTGACTCAGGGACGAGGTGTTGACCGTCACCATGCTCTTGATCTTGGCGAGTTCGTCGGCCAGGAGACCGGTCCGGCCGAAGGCGTCGACCACCTGCTGGTCGGCGACGGCGAAGCCGACCCGGGCGCCGGGGAAGACCGTCTTGGCGAACGAGCCCAGGTGGACGACGCTTCGCGAGCGGTCCATGGACTTGAGCGTCGGCAGCGGGGTACCGGGGCTCACCCTGCGGTAGGGGCTGTCCTCGATGAGGAGGATGCCGTGGCGCTCCGCCGTCTCCAGCAGCGCGGCGCGCGTCGGCGCGTCCATCGTGGTTCCCGACGGGTTGGAGTGATCGGGAATCACGTAGAGGGCCCGGGGACGACGTCCCCGGGCGCGCTCCCGCACGATCGCGGCCTCCAGATCGGCGCAGGAGAACCCGTCCTCCCGCTCCTCCACGGCCGTCACCGGCACGCCCAGCAGCCGTGCCACGCCCGTGATGCCCACATAGCAGGGGCTCGCCGCGAGGAGCACGTCGTCGGGGCCGGCGGTGAGGGCCCGCACCACCAGCAGCATGGCCTCCTGCGCACCGACCGTGATCACGATCGACTCCGCCGGAACGTCGATGCCCTCGTCCTCGCGCAGCGAGTCGGCGACGATCTCACGGATCTGGCCGGCGGTGGGACCGTACTGGTACATGGCGGTACGGATGTCCTGCTCCGTGCGTCCCTGCGCGGCCAGATGGTCCAGGTAGCGGCGGAGGTACGTGAAGATCTGCTCCGTGTCGAAGAACCCGTCGTAGGGCCGCCCGGGCGCGAAGGAGACGGCGTCCGGGTAGCGGTGGGTGACCTCGTTGAGGAAGGTCATCGTGTCCAGGACGGGATCGGAGAGGCTGGGGTGGAGGTCCTCCTTGCGCAGGGGACCGACGGCATTTCCCTGGGCGCTCATGGCACTGCCCCGGGTGCCCGTCGGGTGTACGGGGAGCGCCGGACGGTGTCCGGTACGGAGGCTGTCGGGGCGGGTCCCGGCGATCGAGGCGGTTCCGGTGAACGTCATCGCCTCCTCCAGTTCGCGCACGAGAGCGCCCAGCACGTCGGTGACGCCCGCTTCCCCGTCGACGACCAGCCCGTCCAGCACCAGCCGTCCCACGAAGACCGCGTCGGCACCCGAGGCCAGGGAGACCAGGATGTCGGCGCCCCGGCGGATGCCGCCTCCGAGCAGGACGGGGCGGTGCGTGCCCGCGACCGCGGCGAGGTCGGGCAGCGCGTCCAGCGAGTCGGTGACGATGCCGTCGGCACCGGTGTCGAACGCGCGGGAGGCGTCGGCAGCGGTGCGTACGCCCGCGACGAGCAGGGGCAGCGCGGACGTGGCGCGCAGCCGCTCCACGTCGGCCCAGTCCGCACAGCTGCCCCAGGGCCCCGGGGAGAGAAGGAGTGCGGCGAACCCGGCACGCTCCGCGTCGGCCACCGCCCGCTCGACGTCACCGTGCTCCCGGTGGCCGTACGTGCGGAGCCACCGCGGCCCGTCGGCGGCCGGCACCGGGTGCGCGAGGTCGTTCGGGGTGATCATGTCGACCACGACGGGGAGTCCCGCCGCGTCGGCCGCCCGCAGCAGGGCGGGCTCGTCCGCGGGCCGGGCGAGTCGGGTGAGCGGGCCGACGGCGATCGGCGCGGCCCAGGGGCGGTCCAGGATCTTCGTGGTGGTGTCGGGCGGCCCGGGCCGGGTGGACCGGCCCGGCCTCAGACCGGTTCGGTCGAAGGCCGCCCTGTTCTCCGCGGAGGCCCGTTCAACGGCTTCCAGCGATTCCGCCAGAACGTGATCGAATCCTTTCCGGGCCAGTCGCGCATAGTCGTCGAGGCTCCGTCCGGCCATGGAATTCCTCCCGGCGGAATCGGGTATTGGAAGGCTGATTCGGCGTTCAGGATCACACGGTCGCAATCCTCACCACAACACTGTCCAACGGTCCGGAACCGCCACTTGGACGGGGAGTTGACTTGGACGGGGGGCCGACCAACGGATGCGAAGGATTTTCTTTTCACCGTCCATGCGGAGAGCAGGCGATCTCCGAAAAAAGCACGAGTGACGTCGGAAGATCGGCCCTGCCGCGCACTTTCAATTTCCGATATATTTTGGTGAGATGCTGTTCCACCGTACTGACCGTTATGGCGAGCCTGTCGGCGATCTCGCGGTTGGTACAGCCGGACGCGGCGAGAGCGCCGACCCGGCGTTCCGCCTCGGTGAGCTCGGCCAGCGCAGCAGGCACCGCGTCCGTATCGGCGGCGCCCGTCGGGACCACGCCCCGGGCCGGCGCGGACGGAGCGTCCCACAGTGCTCCCAACGGGTGCTCGCGCCCGAGCGCGGTGGTCTCCCCCTCCGCCCGGCGCGCGGCTTCCTCGTCGGCCCGGGCGCGCCTCAACTCCAGCCCGTCGCCGCAGGTTTCGAGGATCTGTACCGCTTCCTGGAGCAGCCGCAGCCGGTTCCGATACGGGCCCACCGCCGCGAGATGGCGCAGCGCGATGCCGCGGGCGCGGGTGGGCCGCTCGCCGAGCCGGGCGAGGTGTTCCTCGGCCCGCTCCCGGGCCCGCCGGTGATCGCCCATGGCGATGAGGGCGGCAACCGCGTCATTGCGCCAGTCCACGAGTTCCGGTGCGTCGAACCGCCACTTCGTCATCAGCTCGCCGCAGGACTCGAAGTCCCGCAGGGCGGCGCGCGGCCGACCCAGGGCGAGGTGGAAGCGGCCCAGGGCCTGGAGGTAGGGCAGCGCGAAGGGGGTGCCGAACATGACCATGGGAACAGGCAGGTCGAGATAGGTGCGCGCGGTGTCGACGTCGCCGCTCTCGGTCGCGGCGCGGATCGCCAGGGCCAGCGGCAGGCCGATCGCGATGCCCCAGGCCTCCTGACCGACCAGGCCGAGCGCGGTCCCGGCGGCCTCGCCCGCGTCGGCGGCGTCACCCCGGCTCAGCGCCGCGGCCGCTCGGATCGTCTCCAGGAACGCCCGCCGCATGGGGGCACGCCGGTTGCGGGGCTCGTCCAGCAGCCGCTCCGACCAGAGCAGCGCCTCGTCCAGCCGCTGGGCCGCGATCAGGAAGATCAGCACCACCAGCGTGTCCGCGAACGGGCCGGCCCTGCCGGTGCCGCGCAGCAGTTCGTCGGGGGCCGGGTCCTTCCCGAGTTCGACGAGGTCGGCCGAGAGCCTGAGGAAGGTGCCCGGCGACATCGTGGCGTCGCGCCGCAGACCGGGGCAGCAGAAGGAAAGCCACACCCGGACCAGGGTGTGGTCCGAGCGGAGGACGGCCCGGGAGTAGCCCGCTCCGTCCCAGGCGTTCTCCGCGCCGACGCCCTCCCGTGCCTCGATGATCCGCAACAAGTCGTCGGCCTGCGCGAACTCGCCGCGCCACACCTTCTGTTTCACCACGATCAGGGCGTCGGACCCGGTGAGCAGACCGGCGCGCACCATACGGCTGAGCTGCGGGAGGTACCGGGACGCCTTCGTGGGGTCGATGAGCCACTGCGCCTCCGCGAGGGCGGCGATCACCTCCGCTTCCTGGTTGGCGTCCGTGCACAGGCCGGAGGCGTGCCGCAGATAGTCGACACCGGCACCGATGTCTCCCGCCGCCCGGGCCTCGCGCGCGGCCTCCCGGAGGATGTCGGGCTGCCAGGCGGCCTGGGCCGAGTCGTGGCCGGCCAGCAGTTGTTCGGCCACCACCGCGGCGGGCGCACCGCTCTCGCGGAGCAGTTCGGCGGCCCGGGCCCGCAGGGCGGGGAGGTCCTTGCCGGGAATGTCCGCCAGCACGGTCAGCCGGGCGCGCTCGTGGCCGAACCACGAGCCCGAGAACAGCCCGGCCGCGCGCAGGTCGGTGACGCTGCGGCGTACGGAGGTCGCGTCCTCCCCGAGGAGGTCGCCGATCAGGGCGGGTGTCACGGACGTGCCGAGGACGGCGGCGGCGCGCGCGACGGCGAGCAGGGTCGGCTCGCAGCGGTGCAGGCAGCGGAGAAAGGCGTTACGGAACGACTCGCACGGCACCGGGGCACCCCGCCCCGCGGCCTCGACCGTCCCCTGCCCGGCGAAGTCCTCGATCAGGGCGTCCAGCAGCAGGGGATTTCCCCCGCTCGTCCGCGCCCACAGTTCGACGGTCTCCGGCGCCACCGAACGCGTCGCCGGATGATCCGTCAGATATCCGGCGACCCCCTCGGCCGAGAGCGGGCCGAGCCGGATCCGATGGCAGTAGGGCAGGTGGAGCGTCTCCGCGTGGAGCGTGGCGAGTGCCTGTTCGTGGCTGGAACTCTCGGTCAGGACGACCAGGACGGGCAGCGAGTCGATGCGCCGTACGAGATACCTCAGGCACTGGAGCGATGCCTCGTCGGCGAAGTGCACGTCGTCGACGTGGAGGACGAGCGGCTGTTTCTCGGCGAGTTCGGCGACCGCCCGGCAGACGCGCTGCATCAGTGCGCGTGGCACCCGTCCGCTCGCCTCCGCCGCCGTCGCGACCTCCGCGACGTCCGGTGACCCGTCGGCCGGGGCCGCCGTACCCATCGCGGTCACCAACTGGTCGATCAGCCCGAGCCTGTCGAGGCTCTCGCTCGCGGAACCGGTCGCCGACAGGACGGCGCCCCCCTGCTCCGTCACCTGCTCGACGAATGTCTGGATCAAGGCGGTCTTGCCACACCCCACAGGACCGTTGGTAATGGCCAGGGAACCTTTTCCGGCCACACACCCTCTGTAGAGACGACGTAGTAGACCGACTTCTTCGTCTCTTTCACTGAGCTTCACAGGCACCCCCGTACCTTCGCCGATCAGTCAGCGCAACTCAGGATAGCGTCTCATTCACGCCGACACGGGCAGGGTTTCGGTCACTCGGCCAGGGAATGGGGGGTGTTTTTCAGACATTGAACGGCGGGGAATTAATGGAAAATTAAAAAAGAAATACACAACCCCTCCCGGTAAAGAGTGGAATGATTCACGCCGCTTTCCCGACCCCGCACACGACGCGGGACCGTCGCGCAAGCGGCAGCTTGCGCGACGGTCCCCTGTGTCCGGGCCACGGGCTCAGCCGATCTGCGCGACGTCCTCCCCGACCCGCTCGGCGAACTCCGACCACAGGTCGGCGAACTGGCGGGCGAGGTCGGCCACGATGTCGCTGCAGTGCGGCGGGACGTTGCAGATGATCGCCTCCCACTCCTCCTTGCGCAGCGTGTGCAGAGCGAGCAGACGCAGCAGATTGCGGCCGGTCTCACTGAAGCGCAGTGCCGGGTCGGCCATGAGCCGCTTGATCAGCACGGCGTGGTCCGAAGCCGGCGCGACGTCCGGGCGGGTCCGCTGCCCCGGCCGGGCGAGCCTCAGCGCCCCGAACTCCCCTTCTACGGCCCGCTCCTCGTCCGGTGCGGCCTCCCGCCGGCGCCGCCGGGGCAGCGGGTCCTCGCCGTTGCCCAGCCGGTTGCGCACGTCCCTGGCGGTCTCCGGGGAGATGCCCGCCGCCCGGGCGACCTGCCGCAGCGAGAGGTCCGGGTTCTCGGCGAGCAGCTCACCGGCGCGGATGCGGCCGGTACTGCCGTCGACCGGTCGCATCCTGCCGTCCCTGCCGAGTCGGCACCCCTCCGCCCCCGGCCCCCGCACGACCCGCTTGCGGATGTCGCCGACGGTCCCGGGGGCGATCCCGGTGACCGAGGCCACCCTGCGGTCCGACCACTGGGGATGCGAGACGATGATGCGCTCGGCGGCACGCTTGCGGTCGGCGAGCGCCAGCGGCAGGCCGTGAGTGACATTGAGCCTCACCGACAGGACGAAGGCCGCCGTTTCGTCCCCGTCGAAGAACCGGGCCGCGATCCTGCTCTCGCCGCGCAGCCGGGCGGCTCTCAACCGGTGGTGACCGTCGATGACCCGCATCGTCGGCCGGTGCACCGTGATCGGCGGCAGCGGGTTCCGCGCCGCCGCAAGTACTTGTATGTGCTCCAGACTCTCTCCGGCCAGCCGCGGTGATCCGGACAGGCTCAACGAGCCGATCTCGACCTCCACGACGGGCTGTTCCCCTATGGCCCCCTCGGACTCCACCCCAGCTCCTCACATACCCCCGCCGCTGCGAGAGCGTCGCCGTCCACGAAGAAGAATTTCTCGTGCAAGCACGCTTTCTGCAGAAAATCCACCGTCTGCCGCGGCGAGGAAAGCGGGAGGTGGCGATTTCGACACCCTCGGCCCGCCCTGTCACCCCTGGACAGGGCATCCGCGCGCGGCATTCGCATGCTTCGGATGTGACCGAAATTAACAGCCTGGCATCCAGGCCGAAACCCCTGTGGACATCGGTGGGTGCGGCCCCCCTACGCCCTAGGGGGCGCCTGAATCCGGGGTTCCGCACCGTACGGCGATCAGCCGACCGAGGCCGTGACGTCACTCCTCACCCGGGTCGCGAAGTCCGCCCACATGTCGGCCAGTTGGACGGCGAGGTCGGCGACGACACCACTGCAGTGCGGCGGGACGTTTCCGATGATCGCCTCCCACTCCTCCTCGCGGACCGCGTGGATCGCGAGGAGCCGCAGCAGACTGCGGCCGGTCTCGGAGAAACGCAGCGCCGGATCGGCCGTCAGCCGCTTGACCAGGACGACCCGGTCGGGCGCAGCGTCCGCGCGGGCCCGCGCGACGCGATGGGCCGACCGTCCGGCAGCGGGTTCGCTGCGCGGCGCCGGGACGGGCGCGGGCCCGGGCCCGGGCCGGATGTCCGCACCGGTTCCGGCCTCGGGCGCGGATGCGTGGCGCGGTTCGGTGTCGCTGTCGCGGCGGCGCGAGCGGGGCAGCAGGTCCTCCCCGTTCCGCAGGCGGTTGCGCACGTCGCGCACGGTCTCCGGGGAGATGCCGGCCGCGCGGGCGACCTGACGCAGCGACAGACCCGGTTCCTCGGCGAGCAGTTCACCGGCACGGAGGCGGCCGGCGGTGCCGTCGAGCGGGCGCATCCGGCCGTCCTGGCCGAGCCGACGCGCCTCCGGGTCGGCGGCGCCGGAGCCCAGACGGCGGCGGATCTCGCCGACGGTTCCGGGGGCGATGCCGGCGACCGAGGCCACTCTGCGATCGGACCAGTGGGGGTGGGAGGCGATGATCCGTTCCGCGGCGCTCTGCCGGTCGGGCAGGGCGAGCGGCAGCCCGTGGGTGACGTTCAGTTGGACCGCGAGGACGAAGGCGTCCGACTCGTCGCCGTCGAAGAAGCGGGCGGCGATGGTGGTGTCCCCCCGCAGCCGGGCCGCGCGCAGCCGGTGGAAGCCGTCGATGACCCGCATCGTGGGACGGTGGACGATGATCGGCGGCAGCGGGTTCGGCACCGCCGCGAGCAGTTCGATGTGTTCTTGTCTTTCGCCGGCCAGCCGCGGTGATCCGGTCGGCCGTAAAGCGTCGATTTCCACTTCCACTATGGATTGTTGATCGATGACTCCCCCGGACTCCACCCCTGCTCCTCACCGGTCCTCGCCGCCATCACGACGAGCGGCCGTTCTCGTTCTCGAAGAGGAATTCCCTTCCGTACCGTCCGCCGCGGGATCGCTGCCGTGCGGTGCGGGCCACACCGACATCTTCCTCATTTAGGCGCCTAGCGCCATAAATACCGCCCGCATCGGACAAGACCGAACGTAACAGTCCCTCAATGCGTTCGAAACCCCTGCCGCCGGGCGAACGGCCGCTCGGCGTAGGGGGGTTGACGGGACGACAAAAGCGGTGCCCACGACCGCCAGGGGGCGTCGCGGGCACCGCTCGGAGAGGGGATCAGCGGGTTCGGGGACCTCCCGGACCTCCCGGGCCCTCGGGGCCACCGGGACCGAAGACGACCGGCCCGCCGCCGGGCCCGCCCATCCCCGGACCGCCGACCATCCCGGGACCGCCGACCACCCGCGGACCGCCGGGACCCCCAGGACCGCCAGGACCGAAGACGACCGGCCCGCCGCCGGGGCCCACCGGTTCCGGGACCCGTTGCTCCGGCAGGCTCTCGACCTCGCTCTCGTCCTCGCCGTCGAGGGCCGGCCGGGCGAACTGCGTGCGGTAGAGCTCGGCGTAGAGCCCGCCGAGCAGGAGCAGTTCGTCATGCGTGCCGCGCTCCACGATCCGCCCCCGGTCGAGGACGATGATCTGGTCGGCGTCCCGGACGGTGGACAGGCGATGCGCGATGACCAGCGAGGTCCGGCCGGCGAGCGCCGTCTTGAGGGCCCGTTGCAGAGCGGCCTCGGACTCGGAGTCGAGATGCGCGGTCGCCTCGTCGAGCACGACCACCGGCGGGGCCTTGAGCAGCAGGCGGGCCATGGCGACGCGCTGCTTCTCGCCCCCGGAGAGCCGGTAGCCGCGGTCGCCGACCATGGTGTCCAGGCCATCGGGCAGCGAGGCGACGAGCCGCCAGATCTGTGCGGCCCGGCAGGCCGCGACCAGTTCCTCCTCGGTGGCGTCCGGGCGGGCGTAGAGCAGGTTCTCCCGGATGGTGGTGTGCAGCAGGTGCCCGTCCTGGGTGACCATCCCGACCGTGTCGCCGAGCGACTCCAGCGTCAGGTCGCGCACGTCGCGGCCGTCGATGAGGACGGTCCCCTCCTCCGGGTCGTACAGCCGCGGCACCAGGTGGGTGATGGTGGTCTTGCCGGCCCCGGACGGGCCGACCAGCGCGGTGAGCTTGCCTGCCGGGACGGTGAAGCTGAGGTCGCGCAGCGCCCAGCTGTCGCCGTCGCGCTCGGCCGCCGGCGTGGCGAAGTCCTCCAGAGAGGCCAACGAGACGTCGGCGGGCCTCGGGTGACGGAACGACACCCCGCGGAACTCGACGCCTGGGGCCGTGTCGCGGGTCGCGGCGGGCGGCAGCGCCACCGCGTCGGGCTTCTCGGTGACCAGCGGCCTGAGATCGAGGATCTCGAAGAGTCGGTCGAAGCTGACGAGCGCCGTCATCGCGTCGGCCTGGGCGTTCGACAGCTGGCCCACCGGGGCCATCAGCCGGGTGAGCAGCGTGGTGAGGGCCACCAGGGTGCCGATCCGGAAGGCGCCGTGCACGGAGAGCACTCCGCCGACGCCGTAGACCACGGCGGTGGCGACCGAGCCGATGAACATGGTCGACAGGAAGAGCATCTTCATGGAGACCGAGTTGCGGACGCCGATGTCACGGCCGCGGGCGGCGAGCCGCGCATAGCGGGCGGTCTCCCGGTCCGGGCGGCTGTAGAGCTTGGCGAGGAGCGCGCCGGCGACGTTGAACCGCTCGTGCATGAGCGAGCCCATCTCGGCGTTGACCTGCATGTGCCGGCGGGCCAGGCCCTGCAGGCGGCGGCCGATGAGGCGGCCGGGAAGGATGAAGAACGGGACCAGCACCAGGGAGATCAGGGTGATCTTCCAGGACAGGTAGAACATCGTGGCCAGCACGAACACGACGGTCAGTCCGGAGGACACCACGGTGGAGAGCATCTGGGTGACCGCCTGCTGGGCGCCGATCACGTCGGTGTTCAACCGGCTCACCAGGGCGCCGGTCTGCGCCCTGGTGAAGAAGGCGAGCGACTGCCTCTGCACATGGTCGAAGACCTTCACGCGCAGGTCGTAGACCAGGCCCTCGCTGACCTGGGCGGAGAACCAGGTCTCCCCGAACCCCACCAGCGCGGCCAGGACGGAGACCGCGGCGACCGCGACCGCGAGCCAGACCACGGTCCCGGAGTCCCCGGCCATGATGCCGTCGTCGATCAGGTACTTGAGCAGCAGGGGCGGGGCCACCGCGCAGAGGGCGTTCAGCGTGGTGCAGACCACGAGGAAGCCGATGGAGCGGCGGTGCCCGCGGGTGTACGGGATGATCCTTTTCGTCGTTCCGGGCTTCGCCCGCTGTCTGTCGTTCGAGGAATCCGGCCCGTCGGATCGGACCATGACCGGTCCGGGCCCGCCCATCATGGCCACAGGTACTCCCCGGGTCGCGTCGCCGCGGTCTGGCCGGCCATCAGTGGGCCGCCTCGGTCTTCCTCATCGCGTCGATGAGGCTCTGCGGACGGAGATCCGTCCAGTTCTCCTCCACATAGGCGAGGCATTCCTTGCGAGTGGCCTCCCCGAAAGCGAGTCGCCAGCCATTCGGAATCTCTGCGAATGCAGGCCACAACGAGTGTTGATTCTCCCTGTTCACGAGCACCAGAAAGGTCCCGTTTTCATCGTCGAACGGGTTCGCCATAATCGCTCCCACGATTCGTATTCCTCGGTGGATGAGAAAACCTTAGCCGCCGCTTATGGGACGAACAAGGCTCACCAATTCGAGGAACAATCCGAGGGGCAATCCGTGGATATAGGTATTGCTTGAGTTGGGACGAGTGCAGTCGGGTCACCAGTGTCACGTGCCGGACGCCGACGCGACAGGGGCGTCCAACCGACCGACCCGAGCACTTGGACACCGGACCGGGGTGCGACGCCCCCTCCGCACGGGGGTGGACGGCGGGGGCGCCGCGGTCTGGATTGTCAACTGTCAAGGCACGGCCGCCGCCGGCTAGTTGGTCGCGAGGGCCTCCGTCGGGGGCAGCCGGGCCGCGCGGACCGCGGGGTAGAAGCCGGCCAGTCCGCCGATGGCGAGGGTCGCGGCCAGACCGCCGGCCATCGCCCACAGCGGCACCAGGGCGGCCCACCCCTGATAGGCGGCATAGCCGTCGGTCACGCCGATGCCCAGCAGCACGCCACCCAGGCCGCCGAGCCCGGACAGCAGCAGCGCCTCGGCGAGGAACTGGATCCTGATCTGGCCCCGGGTGGCGCCCAGCGAACGGCGCAGCCCGATCTCCGAGCGCCGCTCCAGCACCGAGATGACCATGGTGTTGGCCACCCCGACGCCACCGACCAGCAGCGCGACCCCGCCCAGGCCGAGCAGCAGCCCGCTCAGCGTCTTGTCCGTGGCGTTCTTGGCGGCCAGCGCGTCCGAGGGACGGGAGACGTTGACCTCGTTGGGGTCCTCCGGGGACACCGTGGCGCCCAGGACGCCGTGCACCTTCTCGACGTCCGCGTCCTTCGCCCGGGTGTAGATCGTCGTCGGATAGCCGTCGAAGGACAGCTCCTTCTCCGCCACCGGCCAGCCCACGAAGGCCTGTGTGTCAAGGACCGGCAGCAGCTCGTTGTGCGCCAGCAGACCCACCACGGTGAACCAGTGGTTGCCGAGCCACACCTGCACCTCGGGGCCGGCCCGGTGGATCCCGAGACTGCGTGCCGTCTCCGAGCCCAGCACCACGGCCGGATAGCGGCCGCTGGCGCCGTTGAGCCAGCGGCCGTCCACGATCTGCCCGCCGATGGACCGGAGCAGGTCGGTCCGCGCCGCGCTGACCGAGAGGCCGCCGGACTCCACCGACGGGATGCGGTCGTTGCGGTAGAGCTTCGCGTCCGTGGTCCCCGTGGCGGAGGCCGAGATCACCTCAGGACGGCTCCCGACCATGGCGACGGCGTCCTCGGACAGATGGGCGTTCGCGCCGGTCATGGTGGTGCCCGGGGAGACGGTGAGCAGATTGGTGCCGAGCGCGGCCAGCTGCTTGTTCAGGTCGTTCGTCGACGAGGTGGAGATGCCCACCACGCCGATCATCGCGGCGATGCCGATCGCGATGCCCAGGGCGGAGAGGAAGACCCGCATGGGCCGCGAGCGCAGGCCCCAGCCGCCCACCCGGGCCACGTCGGACAGGCTCAGCCGGGCCGCCCGGGGCCGCGGCGGCGGGGGCAGCTCGGCCCAGGGCCGCTCCCGGCCGGCCGGCGGCGACTGCGTCGTGCTCATCGCTCCACCCCCGTGTACGCCAGGGCCCGGGGCCCCGGTGCCCCCGAATCGTGCTCGATACGGCCGTCCCGGACCCTGACCTCACGCGGCAGGGACGCCGAGATGTCCCGGTCGTGGGTGATGACGACCACCGTCGTCCCGGCCTCGTGCAGCTCGTGGAGCAGCTCCATCACCACCGTCCCCGAGCGGGAGTCCAGTGCGCCGGTCGGCTCGTCGGCCAGCAGCAGCGGCGGATCGCCGACCACCGCGCGGGCGATCGCCACCCGCTGCTTCTCACCGCCGGACAGCTGCTGCGGCTCGTGCAGGAGCCGGTGCCCCAGGCCCACCCTGCGGAGCGCCGCCTCGGCGAGCCGACGCCGCTCGCGGCGCGGCCGTCCGCCGTACAGCAGGCCGTCCGCCACGCTGTCGAGGGCGGGGACTCCGGCGGCGAGGTGGAACTGCTGGAAGACGAAGCCGATGGTGCCGGCCCGCAGCGCCGACAGCTCGCGGTCGTTGAGGGAGTCCACGGCGTGGCCGGCGATCGCCACCGTCCCCGACGAGGGGCGGTCCAGCGTGCCCATGATGTTGAGCATGGTGGACTTGCCCGAACCCGACGGGCCGACGACCGCGAGCATCTCGCCGCGGTGGACCACCAGGTCCGTCTCGACGAGGGCGGCCACGTCGCCGTACGACTTGCTGACCCCGGCCAGCTCGATCACCGGGTGGGCTGCGACGGTCACTTCGGGACCCCCACGACCGTGCCCGCGGTGATGCCGGTGCCGGAGATCTCCACCATGCCGTTGCCGAACGTCCCGAGCTTCACATCGCGGTACTCCGTCTTCGCCCCGGTCACCACCTCGACCGCGTAGCCGCCGCCGGGCAGCGCGAACAGGGCGCTGATCGGCACGGCCAGCACGTTCGCGCGTGTCTCGGACGCGAACTCGACGCTGACGGAGGCGGCCTGGTAGGCGCCGATCTTCGCGGCGTCCTTGACCTTCAGCTCCACCGGGACGGTGGCGTTCGAGGAGCCTGAGCCCGAGGAACCCCCCGAACCTCCGGCGGGCGAGGAGCCCGAGGAGTCCTTGGACGACGTCGGTGTGCCGATGTCCGTCACCAGGGCGGTCGCCGTGGTGTTGTCCGGCAGCGTGACCGTCGTGGACCCGCCCTTCTTCGCCAGGTCCGCGTACTGCACGGGCAGGTCGACGGAGATCACTCGATCGGTGCCTGTCCAAGTGAGCACGTCCCCCGCGAGGGTGTCGCCGATGGCGAGCTCCGCCTTGGCGACCCGCCGGGCGCCGGAGGCCACCAGCGCGTCGCCGACCCGCACCTCCCCGGTCTGCGAACGGCCGAGCTTGTCCTGCCACTTCTCCACGGCGGCGGCCGTGCCGTAGTCGTAGGTGTCGTCCACCGTGAAGCCCCGGTAGCCGAGCGCCCGGAGGTTCTTCTCCAGCATCTTGACGTCGCTGCCGCTGCTGCCCGGCTTCAGCGTCCGGTACAGCGGCACCGAGCCGTACAACAGCGGCACCGACTGCTGGTTGACCTTGTAGACCGGCTCTCCGCGGGTGATGGTGTCGCCGTCCGAGGGCATCCAGGTGACGATCCCGGAGCCGGCCCCGCCACCGCCCTGCGCCGACCCGCCGGACTGCGCCGAGCCGGACGACCCGGGGGCCTGGACCGCCGCGGTGTCGCCGTACCCGAGCTGCCCGTCCACGGTCTGGGAGCTGGTCAGCGTCGTCCGCTTCACCTGCGCCGTGGCGGGTGGTCCGGAGGGCGCCGTCGCCTCGGTCTTGTCGTCCCCGCCGCCGAACACGCCCGAGGCGGCGCCGGCCGCGGCCACGGCGACCACCACGGCGCACGCGACGATCAGTGCGATGCGCATCCCGCGGCGCCGCGGGCGACCGCCCTCGGGCGGCGGCTGCTCCACGGCACCGCCGTTCCCGTCGAAGGAGGCGAGGGCCGCGGCCCTCGGCTCCAGTTCCCCGCCCGGGACGTCCTCCCCACTCTCGGGGGCGGCCGTCTCCACGGTCCCCTCCTCGCGACCGGTCACTGCCCCCCTCCTGTGACCATCAGGCTGCCGCCGGGCCGGATGCTGTAGCAAGCAGCCGTGGCCTTGGCGAAGTTGGGGTCGTCCTGCCCGGAGATACCGGCCGCGTCGGCGTCGATGATGATCGTGCTGCCGTCGACCTTGGGGTCCTGGAAGTTGGGCATACCGTTCTTGCGGATGCACTTCGCCCACGCCGCGACCTTCGTCGCGTCGAAGGACCGGCTGTTGGCGGCGGCGCCGGTGTCGCCCTGCACCAGCTTGGACTGGCAGGCCGACTGCGCCGACTTGAAGGTCGGCGAGTTCTGGTCGATGTCCGCGGGGACCGTCAACTGCACCCGGCCCTGGCTGTCCTCCTTCGGGTCGGGGTAATTCGAGACGCCGTTGTCGCGCATGCACTGCGAATAGGCCACGGCCGAATTGGAGGAGTCGCTCGACGAATTCGACGAGCCCTGGCTGTCGTCGGACGCGTCAGTCGATTTCGAGTCCGACGAACAGCCGACGAGCATTGTTCCGGCCGTCAGCACGGAAAGGACCGCCAGGACCGGCCCGGCCATACGCTTCTGAAATGTGTTCGGCATACCACCAGTTCTACGGGGCACCCGGTCACACCGAGGTTGCAACGGGCGCCCCACGCGACCGTTCAGTCAGCCCGGTCCCCGGCGGCACTTCCCCGCGCGTCGGGCGCCACCAGCGTGATGGCGCCGGCGGGGCAGCGGGCCGCTGCCGCGCGCAGCGCCGGCAGCGCCTCCGGTGCCGCCTCGCGGACGCGCGGCAGCGCCAGGCCGTCCTCCTCGGACTGGTCGAAGTACCTGGGCTCGAACAGGGCACACACCCCCGAGCCCGCGCAGCTGTCGCGGTCCACCCGGATCCCGACGCGCGCCGCGCCCCCGTCCGCGCCGCTCACCGGCGTCACCAGGCGACCGGAAGCGTCTCGATGCCGAACTGCGGAGCCAGCAGCCGGAAGCGCAGCTCCTCCACGCCGGCGCCGAGGCGCAGGCCGGGGAATCGCTCCAGCAGCCCGGCGAAGGCGATCCGCATCTGCACGCGTGCCAGCCCGGCGCCCAGGCAGAAGTGGTTGCCGTGGCCCAGGGCCAGGTGGTTGGCGGACTCCTCCCGCGCGATGTCCAGCCCGTCCGCGACACCGTCGCCGTGCGGGCAGCGGTTCGCGGCGAGCACCGAGCACGACACCACCTCGCCGGCCTTGATCACCTCGCCGGCGATCGCCACGTCCACCAGCGCCGTGCGGGGCGAGACGACCGCGACCACCGAGACGTAGCGCAGCAGTTCCTCCACGGCCCGGTCCATCAGCTCGGGCCGTTCCCGCAACAGGGCCAGCTGCTCGGGATGGAGCAGCAGGGCCAGGGTGCCCAGGGCGATGGCCTCCGCGGTGTTCTCGATCGAGCCGTTGGCGATGCCCTCGCAGAGTCCGGCCAGCTCCTCGTCCGTCACCCCGTCCCCATGCTCCCGGATCAGCGTCCCGACCAGACCCTCGCCCGGATGACGGCGCTGCTCCGCGACCAGTTGCTCGAAGTGCCTGAAGTACGCCGTCGCCGCCGGCTTGCGGCGGGCGCTGTGCCCGGCGGCCCGGTAGTCGCTCAGCCGGGACAGCTCGGGCAGGTCGTCCCGGGGCAGGCCGAGTATCTCGGCGAGGACCAGGCCGGACACAGGCCGGGCGAAGTGCCGCATCAGGTCGGCCGGTTGGCCCGCCCGCTCCAGCACGTCCAGGTGATCCGCGACGATCCGCTCCATCATCGGCTCCAGCCGGCGCATCTGCCGCACCGTGAACATGGGCGCCACCAGCCGCCGCAACCGGCTGTGCTCCGGCGGGTCGATGTGCAGCAGGCTGCCCTCGTGCTGATCGAGTTTGCGGCCGCCGGGCTCCGGGGGCGGCACGTTGGAGAACCGCTCGGAATCACCGAGGATCTGCCGCACCACCTCACGGCCGGTCGCGATCCAGCCGGGCATTCCCCCGGGCGCCTTGGAGAGCGGCGCCCGCGCACTGATCTCCAGGAGTTCCGGCACCGGGTCCAGCAGACTCCGGCGCTTGTCGACCTGTAGCTCGAACGACTGGGTCATGCGGGTTCTACCTTTCTGACGTGTCCGACGTGTCCGACGCGAACTGCTGCTCCACGAGCCGTTCCGCGACCCCGCGCCCGATGACCCCGGCGCTCTCGGCCCACAGCAGCCCGATGTGGTCGGCCGGGACCTCGATCCCGTCGATGCGGCCGGCGATGTGCTGCGCCCAGGTCGTGCGCTTCTCGTCGAGGGACATCTGGGCCAGACCGCCCTCGGTGGCCAGGAACAGCAGCGCGTCACCTCCGAAGCGCCGGGGCGTGTGCCGCCGTTCCAACCCGATCATGTGCTGCTTCGTCCTCTCCATGTCGCGTGTGAAGGCGTCGGCCAGCGGCGCCCCCACTTCCGGACCGCTGAGCACCACGCGCCCTTCCCGGTCCACCCCGTCGCCGTCCTCCTCGTGGGTGCTCTCCGCCTCCCGGTGTCCGCCCGGGAATCCGTCCAACAGCGCCAGCAGCGGGACTTGTTGGCCCTGCTCCTCCAGCGCGGTGGCGACGGCCTGGGCGAGCACCGCGCCGAAGGACCAGCCGAGCAGCTGATACGGCCCCTCGGGCTGCACCGCGCGGATGCGTTCGACGTGACCGGCCACCATCGCGTCCATGCTGTCCGGCATCGCCCCGCGGCCGGCGAAGGCCGGCGTCTGGAGGCCGTAGACCGGGAGGTCCTCCGGAAGGTGCTGCAGGATGCCGGAGTAGCACCAGGCCAGGCCCGTGCTGTGGTGCAGGCAGAACAGCGGTGTGCGGGAACCCCCGGGCCGCAGCGCCAGCAGCGCGTCGAGGTCGTCGCGTCGGCGGCCGGCGCGCCGTGGCGCCGACAGATCGCCGCCGTCCTCCGCGGCCCGCGGCTCCACCAGTCCGTCGGAGGTCCACGCGGCACGCCGGCCGGTGCGCAGCATCAGGTCGCCACCGGGTCCGAAGGGGTCGGGCACGAAACTGCCCGCGGTCCGGGCCGGCGCGCCGACATAGACGCGGGCCAGGGACGGGCCCGCCACATACAGGTCGCCGGCCACCCCGGCCGGGACCGGACGGAGCCAGGCGTCGAGGACGTAGGCGCGTGCGGTACGGGGCAGCGGGACGGCGGCCGGCGCGGGCTCGCGGTCCGGCCGCTCCGTCGCGGATACGACGGCGGTGTCCCCCATGTCGACGGTGCCGCCTCCGCGCAGCACGGCCAGCACCCCGACGAGCAGTTCGGCGACGGGTGCGCCCGCGTCCAGACGGACCGCGCCGTCGGCCGATCCCGTTGCCGGGGACGCCGCCTGACGGTCGACCACCCGACCGAGCAGGGACCGGTGATCCAGCATTTCGCCCACCAGGGTGCCGTCCGGTGCCTCCACTGGGAGTACGACCGCCGGCTGGGACGGCGACGGCGCCAGGACCGTGGCGATGCGGCGCAGCCGACTGTTCCCGGCCCGGATCGCGTCCTCCACCCGCAGCACCGGCACCGTCCCCGCCCCCGGCACGGGGGCGTCGCCGGACCGGACGAGCGCGGCCGGGCGTTCGCAGCCCAGCGCGGCGGCCGCCGCCAGCGGGCCCGCGGGGTCGTCCGGGTCCGTGATCAGGCACGCGGCACCGGACCTGAGCACCCCGAGCACGGCGACCGCCCAGCCGGTGCCGGGCCGGGCCGCCACCACGACGACACCCCCCGCACCGGCCCCGAGCCGGTCCAGCCGCGCGGCGAGCCGGCCCGCCGCCCGGTCCAGCGAGCGCCGGGTGAGGTGACCGTCCCGGTCCCGGACGGCCACGGCACGCGGATCGCGGGCCGCGGACTCGGCGAGTGCCGGGAGCACGGTGCCGTCCGGGACCCGGGCCGCGCCGAGGTTCCACTCCTCGGTCAGCCGCCTGAACTCCGCCGTGCCGAGCAGGATGTCGATGCGGCTCAGGGTCAGTTCGGGGTCTGCCGCCACCTGTTGGAGGACGTGGACGAGCCGCTTGGCGAGGCGGGCCGCGGTGGCCCGGTCGAACAGCTCCTCGGCGTAGTCCAGGGTCCCGTCGAGGCCGCCCGGTCCGCCGTCGTCCCGGAGTCGGTCGGTCAGCCGGAGCGACAGATCGAACCCGGACGCCGGGGCGCCGAGGTCGACCGTCGAGGCATTCAGCCCGGGGAACGCCGGGACGTCCCACTTCTCCGCGGTGTCCTCCCGTACGTCCAGGACGGTCTGGAAGAGCGGATGCGGGCCGCCGGGTGCCTCGTCCGCGACACCCAGGATCTCGGCGATGCGCGCGAACGGGACGTCCCCGCGTACGTCGGCATCCCCTGCGGTCTCCCACACGCGGCCGAGCAGTTCCCGGAACGTCGGGTCGCCCGACACGTCGGTGCGCAGTGGCAGCAACCCGGCGAACGGGCCCATGGCGGCTTCGAGTTCACCGCCGGCCGCCGGCCGCTGCGTCACGGCACCGACCGTCAGATCGGTGCCCGCGCCCATCCGGGCGAGGAGCATCGCAAGACCCGCGTGGACGACGGCCGCCGAGGTCGCGCCGAGGGGTCGGGCCACGTCCATCAGGCGGGCGTGCGTCGCGGCCGGGACGCGCAGCAGCACCGAGCGGGCCCGGTGGTTCGGCCGGGCGGGCCGCGGCCGGTCCGTGGGGAGGACGGTGGCGGTCGGGGCGTCCGCCAGCATCTCCTTCCAGTACGCGATCTGGTCGCCGGCCCCGCTCCCCCGGGCGTCCGCGGCCGTTGTCGCCTCTGCTTCCGCGTCTGCGAGTCGGCGGTTCTGCCACACCGCGTAGTCGGCGAACTGCAGGGGCAGGGGCGCGCGTTCGGTGGCACGGCCCTCGCGGCGCGCGCCGTACGCCACGGAGACGTCGCGTACGAGAGCGTCCCGGGACGCGTCGTCGGCGCCGATCCGGTGGAGGACGAGGAGGAGGACGTGGTCGGTGTCGGAGAGCGCGAACAGGGTGGACGCCCAAGGCGTTTCGCGTCCGAGGTCGAAGCGGTGCTCGGCGCGGGCGGCGAGGACAGCGGGAAGCTCCTCCTCGGTCGCCTCGACGAGCGGCAGGGCGGGAACGGCGGCGGGGTCGTCGGCGTCCAGGATGCGCTGGACCAGTCCGCCGTCCGGGGTCTCGGCGAAGACCGTACGCAGGATGTCGTGCCGTGCCGCCACGTCCGCCAGCGCTGCCCGCAGGGCGTCGTGGTCGAGTTCGCCGCGCAGGCGCAGGGCCACGGACGACTGCAGGGCCCGCGTCCGGGAGTTGGCCGCGGCGCGCCGCCAGTCGAGCCGCTGCCCGGCCGTCGCCGGGGCCACACCGCCCTCGTGCTCGACCGCGACCACCGGGGGCCGCTCCTTGAGGGCCAGGATGCGCGCCGCGCCGATCGGGGTCGGCTTGCTGAAGAACTGTTTCATGTCCAGCTCGACGCCGGCCTCCGACCGGATCCGGCCCGCGAGGTGCATCGCCAGCGCGGAGTTGCCGCCCAGGTCGAAGAAGTTGCCGTCGGCGGCCACCCGGTCGATGCCCAGTACCTCGGCGAACAGCGCGCAGAGCAGCGCCTCCGTATCCGTCCGGGGCCGGAGGCCCAAAGTGCCGTCGTCCAGCTCCGGGACGGGGAGGGCGCCATGATCGATCTTGCCGTTGACGGTGAGGGGCAGGGCGTCGAGGACCACGACGACGGAGGGGACCATGTAGTCCGGGAGGCGCGACGCGGCGTACTCGCGCATGCTCCCGGTCTCCACACCCCGCCCGTCCTCCGGGGCGGCCGGCAGGACGTAGGCGACGAGGCGCGGGTTGCCCGGCCGGTCCTCGCGGACCGTCGCGATGGCCGTCCTGACGTCCGGGTGGGCGGCGAGGACGGCTTCGACCTCGCCGAGTTCCACGCGGAACCCGCGGATCTTCACCTGTGTGTCCGCACGCCCCACGAAGGCCAGGTTGCCGTCGCCGTCGGGCAGCCACCGGACCAGGTCACCCGTGCGGTACATCCGCTCACCGGCACCGAACGGGCAGGCCACGAACCGCTCCGCGGTCAGCTCGGGCCGGTTGACATAGCCCCGGGCCAGACCTGAACCGGCGATGTAGAGCTCTCCGGTGACACCCGCGGGCACCGGCCGCAGATACGCGTCCAGCACATAGGTGCGGACGTTGGGCAACGGCCGACCGACAGCCGGGGGCGCGTCCTCGCCGGTGATGCCCTCCTCCAGCAGCACGGCGGTGGTGATGACGGTGGCCTCGGTAGGGCCATAGGTATTCCACAGACGGGCGCCCGCACGCCACCTGGCCGCGAGACCGGCCTCAAGCCGCTCCGCACCCAGCACCCAATTCCCCACCCCCGCAACCGACTTCGGCTCCAGGGCACGCAGCAGAGAGGGCACCACGCTCGCCACCTCGACCTCGGCCGCCTCGACCATGCGCGCCAACGCCGCACCGTCGAGCCGCTCATCGGGCGAGGCGATCGCCAGCGTACCTCCAGCGGCGAGAGTGACGGCCACGTCCAGCACAGCCGCATCGAAGCTGAACGACGCGAACTGCAGCGCCGTCACTCCGGGTTCCGCTCCCAGGACGGGACGCATGACCGACGCCAAGTGCGCCACGGAGACGTGCGCGACCGCGACACCCTTCGGGCGCCCGGTGGACCCGGACGTGTAGATGACGTACGCCAGTTGGTCTGAGGTGACCTCAGGCAGCTCACCCGAGCCAGCCCCCAACTCGCCCAGCAGCACCGTCTCCACATCCGCCGACAACCGGCCCACGGTCTCCTCCGCGACCAGCACCAACTCCGCACCGCTGTCAGCCACCATGAACAACAACCGGTCGGACGGATACTCCGGATCCAACGGGACGTACGCGCCACCCGCCTTCCACACCGCCAGCATGGCCACGACCATCTCGGCCCCACGCGGCAGACACAAACCCACCCGCGACTCACGCCCCACCCCACGAGCGACCAGCCCACGGGCCAACGCGTCCGACCGCGCATCCAACTCGCCGTACGACAAGGCCTGTTGCCGGAACCACAACGCCCTCGCATCCGGCGTCCGCACCGCCCACCCACGGAACCGCTCCACCACCATCGACGCATCCACATCCCGCGCCGTGCCGTTCCACTCCTCGACGACCGCGGTCCGCTCAGCCTCGTCCAACAACTCAATCTCGCCCAGCCGGACTTGGGGGGCGGCCGCGGCCTGCTCCAGCACCCGTGCCAGGCGTTCGGCGAGACGACGTACGGTCCGCTCGTCGAACAGGTCAGCGGAGTAGAGGATCCCGCCGCCGAGACCGGCCGGGGCTCCGCCGTCGGAGCGGCGCTCGTTCAGCGAGAGGGAGAGATCGAAGCGGGCCGCGGGGGCCTGTGCCGGCGGAACCGCCTCGACGGTCAGGCCGTCGAGGTCCCATTGCGCCTCGGGCAGATTCTGCAGCGCCAACATCACCTGGAACAACGGGTTGCGGGCCGCGGAGCGCGCCGGGTTCAGCTCGTCGACCAGCCGCTCGAACGGCACGTCCTGGTGTGCGTACGCCGACAGGTCCGACTCGCGCACCCGCCGCAGTATCTCGGCGAACGAAGGATCCCCCGCCAAGTCCGTCCGCAGGACCAGGGTGTTGACGAAGAACCCTGCCAGCTCCTCCAGTTGAGCGTCCGAGCGGCCGGCCACGGGTGTGCCGACGCAGACGTCCTCCCCGGCGCCCATCCGCGCCAGCAGCACCACCAGCGCGGCATGCACCACCATGAACATGGTGGCCCCGTTCTGGGCGGCCAGCTCCACCAACCGGGCATGCGTAGCCGCGTCCACCCCGACCGGCACCGAACCACTGCGGAAGGAGGGTGTCGCCGGGCGCGGGCGGTCGAAGGGCAGCGCCGTCTCCTGCGGCGCCCCGGCCAGCACCTGCCTCCAGTGCGCGATCTGACCGGCCCCCGCGCTGTCGGGGTCGTCCAGCTCGCCCAGCACCTCCCGCTGCCACAGCGCGTAGTCCGCGTACTGGACCGGGAGGGGTTCCCACTCCGGCGGGCGGCCACCGTGCCGGGACCGGTACGCCGTCCTGAGATCCCTCGCCAGGACGCCCATCGACCAGCCGTCGGAGGCGATGTGATGGGACACCAGCAGCAGGACCCACTCCTCCTCCGCGACCCTCAACAGGCTGGTCCGCCAAGGCAGTTCGGCCCCGAGATCGAATCCACGCCCGGCCTCCTCCGCCATCGCCTCCCGCCAGCGCGCGCCGGCCTCGATCACCCGAAGCCGGGGCCGGCCCTCGGCCCCCTCGCGGATCTCCTGGTACGGCACTCCCTCCACATCGGGGAAGACCGTACGGAGGCTCTCGTGCCGGTCCGCCACATCGCCGAGCGCCGCCTCCAGCGCCGCCACGTCCGGCCGGCCCAACAGCCGCAGGGCGAACGGCTGGTTGTAGGCGGCGGCCCCCTCACCGTCGCCGTCGGCGCCTTCGATCCGGTTGAGGAACCACATCCGCTGCTGCGCGAACGACAGCGGCACCCGCTCCGGACGCTCCCGGCGACGCAGCGGCGCGCCGACGGTCGCCCCGGCCGCGTCGACCAGGCGCGCCACCCCGGCCACCGTCGGATCCGCGAACACCTCGCGGACCCCCACCGACACATCCAGCTCCGCTCGCATCCGCGCGATCAACCGCATCACCAGCAGCGAGTCGCCGCCCAGCGCGAAGAAACTCTCCTCCGCCCCGACCTCCTCCACCCCGAGCAACTCCGCGAACAAGGCGCACAACGCCTCCTCCGCACGCGTCTCCGGCCCCCGGGAACCCCCCGCTCCGAGGTCGGGGGCGAGCAGGGCGGAGCGGTCGATCTTGCCGTTGACGGTCAGCGGGAACGTGTCGAGTACGACGACTGCCGACGGAACCATGTACTCGGGCAGGCGGGTGGCGGCGAAGGCCCGCAGCGTTTCGGCGTCCATGTCCCCGACGACGTATCCGATCAGCCGTCCGTCGCGCGCCAGCACCACGGCCCGCTCGACCTGCGCGTGGGCGGCCAACACCGTCTCGACCTCGCCGAGTTCGACGCGGAACCCCCGGATCTTCACCTGCGCGTCGGCACGTCCCACGAACTCCAGATGCCCGTCCGAAGTCCAGCGAGCCAGGTCACCGGTGCGATACATCCGCCCCGTGCCGTCACCGAAGGGACAGGCCACGAACCGTTCCGCCGTCAGGTCGGAGCGGCCGATGTAACCGCGGGCCAGACCGTCTCCCGCGATGTACAACTCCCCCGCCACGCCTACCGGAACAGGCCGCAGGAACGTGTCCAAGACGTAGGTACGGGTGTTGGGCAGCGGCCGGCCGATCGCCGGCGGAGCGTCCTCACCGGTGATGCCCTCCTCCAACAGGACGGCAGTGGTGATGACGGTGGCCTCCGTCGGGCCGTAGGTGTTCCACACCCGGGCGCCCGCACGCCACCTCGCCGCCAGACCGGCCTCAAGCCGCTCCGCACCCAGCA
>NZ_JBSFKO010000062.1:0-36607 GCF_053598575.1 Streptomyces sp. NPDC001100 | reverse complement strand
GCCGCTCGAACTCACCCGCCACCTCACGGAAGATGTGCACCGCCTCGGACTCCAGAGCGTCCAGGTGCGAGAGCGAGAAGGTCACAGCAGCCCCCGCTCGGCCAGCACCGCGTACACCGCGTCCGCCGACTCCTGCGGGCTCTGCGTCTGCGTCCGCAGGGTGAGCGCCGGGTCCGTGGGCGGCTCGTACGGGTCGTCGACGCCGGTCAGGCCGGTCAGCGCGCCCGCGGCCTGACGGGCGTAGAGGCCCTTGACGTCGCGTTCGCTGCACACCTCCACGGGGGTCGCGACATGCACCTCGATGTACGGCGTCCCGCTCGCCTCGTGGCGCTTGCGGACGGCCTCGCGGCTGTCGGCGTACGGGGCGATGACCGGGACGACGGAGAGCACGCCGTTGCGGGCGAGCACCTCGGAGACGAGGCCGATGCGCTGCACATTGGTGTTGCGGTCCTCGCGGGAGAAGCCGAGGCCGGCCGAGAGGAAGCGGCGTACCTCGTCGCCGTCGAGGACCTCCACGCGACGCCCTTCGGCTCTCAGGCGATCGCTCAGGTGCTGGGCGATCGTCGTCTTGCCCGCACTCGGCAGTCCGGTGAGCCAGACGGTGGCTCCCTGAGCCCTTGCCGTGGTGGTCATGCGCAACAGTCCTCTTTCTTACCCGACGAGCGACGTCGTCGAAGGTTAGGTAAGAACTCTGAGAGGACCCGCTAAGGAAGCTGAGGTTTAGCTGAGTGACCGGTGGTGCGCAAGAGGTCGCGGTGGTTCGTCATGAACTGTTCATGATGCCCGCGAACACCGCTCCCGCGTCCCGCAGCCGTGCGTGCAGCGCGCGGAACACCTCGGCCGAGCGGGCGCCCGGCCAGTCCCGGGGGAGCAGGGAGGCGGGGAGGCCGGGATCGACGTAGGGGAGGTGGCGCCAGGAGTCCAGGGCGAGGAGGTAGTCGCGGTAGGCCTCCTCGGGCGGGGTGTCCGCGCGCCGCTCCCAGCCGGCCAGCACCGGCGCGTGGCGGTCGAGGAAGGTCTCGTGCTCCTTGGCGATCGCGGTCAGGTCCCACCAGCGGGCCACGGCGTCGGCGGTCGCCGCGAAGCCGAGGTGCTCGCCGCGGAAGAAGTCCACGTACGGGTCGAGCCGCAGCCGCCCGAGGATGTGCCGGGTCTCCTCGTACAGCCGGGCGGGCGCGATCCACACGCCCGGGGCGGCGGTGCCGAAACCGAGGCCGGACAGCCGGGAGCGCAGGATGTGCCGCTTCTGCCGTTCGGACTCGGGGACGGAGAACACCGCGAGCACCCAGCCCTCGTCGTCCGAGGGGCCGGCCGTGTAGATGCGCCGGTCGCCGTCGTCGAGCAACTGCCTTGCCTCGGGCGACAGTTCGTAACCGGCGGCGCCCTGGGCGGTACGGGCGGGCACCAGGAGCCCGCGCCGTTTGAGCCGGGACACCGACGAGCGCACCGAGGGCGCGTCGACGCCGGCGGCGGCCAGGAGCCGGATCAGTTCCGCGACCGGAACCGGGCCGGGCACGAAGCGGCCGTACGCACCGTAGAGCGTGACGATGAGAGACCGTGGAGCATGCTGGTCGGACACGTTGATCATCTTAGGTCGTCAGCATCACTGCTGGTCACCTGGGGTACGCAAGCTGAACCTGCACGGTTCGAAGATCACCGTGGGCAGCGCGTCCGGGAAGACGATCGCGCGGGACCGGTCGGGTGCGAGGGGTCAGGCGGCGACGGCGAGTTGGTCGGCCGGTACCCGGTGCGGGGCGACGATCCGGCCGTCGGGGAGCAGCAGGCCGCTGTCGTCGAAGACGATCGCGCCGTCGCACAGCAGCGTCCAGCCCTGCTCGGGGTGGGCGGAGACGACGTGCGCGGTGTCGGTGTCGGTCACGGGGCACGAGGACTGGTGGGAACACATGGCGTACCTCCACGTCGGATGCGATCCGTTCCGGCGGCTCCTTCGCCGCCCGCATCGCATATACAGACCATCCCCCCGCCGCGAACTCATCGGAACAGGCCGCTGTGAAGCGTGACAACACGCGGACAACACTCGGACGGTTCCACGACGCTCGGTGCGGACTCGCCACCGAAGGAGTGACGATCACGGGAGTTGGGCCGCTCGACCGGTACCAGTGGAGACCTCTGCTTCGGATACTTCAGGAGGTACTCCCATGTCCCTGCGTTCCGCCCTCGGTTCGGCGGCCGGTGCCGCGCTGCTGCTGGTCGCCGCCGCTCCCGCCGCGACCGCGTCCGCCGGCCCCTACGAGACGGTGACGGTCGACCCCACGGGCACCATCGCCCCGGACGGCACCGTCACCCTCTCCGGCACCTACCGCTGTCTCGGCAACTCAGGCCCGGCCTTCGTCAGTTCCTCCGTCTCCCAGGGCGACTCCGCGGTCCGGCACGGCGTCGGCGGCACCCGGGCGGTCTGCGACGGCATGGAGCACGGCTGGGAGAACTCCGGCAAGCCCTCGTCCGACCCGCTCGACCCCGGCCCGGCCCACGTCGAGGCCACGGTGATGGAACTGGCCCCCCAGGGCGGCCTGCCGCTGCCCCGCTTCCACGCGGTGCAGCACCAGGACATCACCCTGACCGAGAGCTGAGTTCCCACGCCTTCGGCCCGCCGACATCAAGGGCGGCGGGCCGAAAGGGAGTTCAGGTCGCTCAGTGCTGGGTGTTGCTCGCCCAGATCGCCGTCGAACCGGAGTAGATCACCATGTTGCCGTCGCCCTGGAGCCTGAGGTAGGCGCCGTTGTGGCCGGCGGTCTGGCTGGCCCAGACCGGCTGGTTGCCCGACGTGTAGACGACGAGGTTGCCGTCCGCCTGGAAGACCGCGTGGTAGTTCGAACCGAAGGTCATGGTGGCCCAACGGGGCTTGTTGTTCTCGTCGTACAGCACGAAGTTGCCGTCGGTCTGCATGCGCAGCCGCGCCTTCTTGGCGTTGATCGACTGGCCCGAGCTCAGCACCCGGGTGGCCGTGACGAGGACGTCCGACGGATAGCTCGACGTCGTGGTGGAGCCCGACTTCGCACCGGACTTGGTGCTCCCGGACTTGTTCGTGCCGGACTTCTTCGTCGGCTTCGCCGCCGCGGCCGGCTTCTTCGTCTTCACCGTCGTCGGCTCGCTCGCCGGCTCTGCGACGGTCGTCTTCCCCGGCGAGGTCTTGTGCGGGGCGGCGGCCTTCGTGGTGGCGTGCTGGGCGGGAGCGGACGGGCTGGACGAGGCGAATGCCCCGGCGCCCTGCGTCGCGCCGTCGCCGAGGATCGTGCCCGCCTGGTCGGCGACGACCCGGTCGTGGTTGTCCGGCGTCCGGTCCCGGCTCATCAGCAGCCCCGGTACGGCGATCAGCAGCGCGCCGAGCACCGCCGCACCGGCCAGCAGCGGGCGGCCCGGGCGGCCGACGGACGCGGCGGCCGTGTCGCCGGGGGCCGGTCCGTCCCCCTCGGGGACGCCGGCGGCCACCGCCATGGTGGGCGCCTCGGGCTCGGCGGCCTCCTGCCGCGCCGGTCCGGCGGCGGACTCCGGGCCGGCCGGCCCGTCGGGTTCCGCGGTCCTGTGGCCGGCACCGGCGAGCGCCTCGGTCTCCGCGGTGGAGGCCGCGGGACCGCTCAGCTCCGCCGCGACGGACTCCGCGGAGACGGTCCCGGCCGAACCGGCAGCCCCTGAATGGGATTTGGGTGTCGCACTCGCTGTGCTCGTCGCCGCGGATTCCTCGGTGGCCGAGGTCGACGCGGTGGCGGTCTCCCCGGCCGGGGTGGCCGCTGCCGAGGTCTCTGCCGCTGTCTTCCCCGCGGTCGGTCCGGTTCGGTCTGTCATCCGCCCTGTCCGCCCCAATCGCCCAGCAGTTCGTCGTGCGTCTGTATGGACAATCCTTTCACGCGCATACACGCCCGTGCGCCAACGACGGTTCCTTTCCCGGGAGTTAACAATCGTCACGCGCAAGCTCCGGTGCTGGTACGGCTGTTGCGGGACGGCACATAATTTGCCGTACGGCATGATGGGGTTGGCCGCAACCGACAGGTGCCGACACGAGGAGGTCAGCTGAGTGCGCCAGGTACTGACGGTCTGTCCGGAGGGCACCGGGGACGCCCGGACGATCGGAGAGGCCCTGGCCAGGGCGCGCGGCGGCGCGGTGCTGAGCGTCCGCCCGGGGACCTACGAGGAGAACCTCGTCGTCACCACCCGGGTGACCATCGTCGCCGAACAGGCGCGCGGCACCGTCCGGTTGGCACCGCGCAAGGGCATCGTGATCTCGCTGCGCGTGGACGCGGTGATGCTGACCGACCTGGTGGTCCAGGGCCAGGACGAGGAACAGCCCGCCGTGGACGCCTCGCACGGGCAGGTCGCGATGCAGGGCTGCGATCTGTCCGGCGCCTCCTGGACGACCGTACTGGCCCGCAACTCCGGCTCGTTGGCGATGCGCGAGTGCCGGGTCTCCAACCGCACCGGCGCCGGCGTCGTCGTCACCTCGCCGACCGAGAGCTCGCTGGAGTCCTGCACCCTCGAACACCTCGGCACCAGTGGTGTCGTGATCGGCGAACGCGGCCGGGCCACCCTGCGCGGCTGCACGATCCGGGACGCGCGCGGCAACGGCGTGCTCGCCAACGGCGACGCGCAGGGCTCCGTCGAGGACTGCGATCTCGCCTCGACGGACAAGCCCTCGCTGGCACTTGAGGAGCGCAGCGCGATCCGGGTGCTGCGGACCGTGATCCGCGACACCTCCATCGGTGTGCATGTGACCAGCTCCGCCCGCTGCGAGCTGGAGGAGGTGCGGGTCACCGGCTCCAGCGGGCCCGGCATCATCGTCTCGCACGGCAGCGACCCGGTCCTGCGTCGCTGCCGCACCGCCCGCACCACGGGCAACGGCCTGCTGGTGACGGACCGTTCACGCGGCACCTACGAGGACTGCTGGCTGACCGGCGCCCAGACGGCGGCGCTGCGGGTGGCCGGTGCCTCCTCGCCCACGCTGACCTCGCTGACCGTCCGGGACGGCGAGTCGGACGGCGTCCTCCTCGAAGAGGACGCGGCGGCCGAGCTGGAGCGCGTGGAGATCATCGACGTCAAGGGCGTCGGTGTGGTGATCCGCGGCAACGCCAACCCGCTGGTGCGGCGGGCCCGGATCACCGGCGCGGGCGGCAGCGGTGTCTCCGTGCGCGACGGCGGGCGCGGCCGGGTCGAGGACTGCACGGTGGAGGCCCCGGGCGGCGCGGGCGCGGTGGTCGCGGCGGGCGGCAACGTCTACCTCGCCGGATTCCGGGTCAACAACCCCGGCGGTGCCGGTCTGGAGATCGGCGGCGAGGGCACGGCCGCACTCCGTGACGGCGAGCTGGTCTCGGCCGGCGGCTGCGGTGTACTCGTGGACACCGGCGGCGAGTTGACGGCCAACCGGGTACGGACCGCCGCCTCCGCCGAACACGGCTTCCTGGTCCGCGACGGCGGCCGGGCCTCCCTGAACGGCTGCGAGGCGGCCGGTAACGACCGCGACGGCATCCGCGTCGAGTCCGAGGCGCCGGTCTCGGTCGTGGGCTGCACGGTCCGCGACAACAAGGGCGGCGGCCTCGTCCAGGCCAAGGCGGGCGGCCGGCTCGCGGTGGAGAACCTCACGAGCACCGGCAACGAGGCCCGCGACGCCTGGGGCTTCGGCGAGGCCGAGGGCACCGACCCGGCGGGCACCGTACCGGAGTCGGAGGGGCCCGGACGCCCCGACGGACCGATGGCCGCGCTGGAGGGCCTGATCGGCCTCGACAACGTCAAGGAACAGGTCCGCACCCTCGTCAACCTCACCCAGCTGGCCGCGCGCCGCGCCCAACTCGGCATGTCCGCACCGCCGATGAGCCGCCACCTGGTCTTCGCGGGCCCGCCCGGCACCGGCAAGACCACCGTGGCCCGCCTCTACGGCACGATCCTCGCCGAACTGGGCGCCCTGCGCTCCGGACACCTCGTCGAGGTCTCCCGCGCCGACCTGGTCGCCCAGGTCATCGGCGGCACGGCCATCAAGACCACGGAGGCCTTCGAACGGGCCCTGGGCGGCGTGCTGTTCGTCGACGAGGCGTACACCCTCACCTCCGACTCCCGTGGTTCCGGGGCCGACTTCGGGCGCGAGGCCGTCGACACGCTGCTGAAGCTGATGGAGGACCACCGCGAGGACGTGGTCGTCGTCGCGGCGGGCTACTCCGACGAGATGCGCAGCTTCCTCGGCTCCAACCCCGGTCTGGCGTCCCGTTTCTCACGGACCGTCGAGTTCGAGAACTACTCGGTGCCCGAGCTGGTGGAGATCATGGAGAGCATGTGCGTACGCCACCAGTACGCGCTCGCCGACGAGACCCGGCACGCGCTCGCGGTGCACTTCGAACGAATACCCAAGGACGCCGGGTTCGGCAACGGCCGTGCCGCACGGCAGGTGTTCGAGGAGATGGTGGACCGGCAGGCCGTACGGCTGTCCGCGCTCACCGACGTCACCGAGCAGGACCTCTCGCTGCTGCTGCCGCAGGACATCAGCGAGGAGGCGGCCCGCACCGCCGCCGACGGCCCGAACGCCGTGGACCCCGGCGACGACGCGCTCAGCAGGCTGGACGCGCTGGTCGGACTGCACGCCGTGAAGCGGGACGTCACCGACCTCGTCAACCTGGTGTCGACGGCCAAGCAGCGTGAGGCCGCCGGACTCCCGGTGCCCCGGCTCAGCCACCACCTCGTCTTCACCGGCCCTCCCGGCACCGGCAAGACCACCGTGGCCCGCCTCTACGGCGAACTCCTCGCCTCCCTGGGCGTGTTGCCGCGCGGCCAGCTCGTCGAGGTGTCCCGCGCCGACCTGGTCGGCCGATACGTGGGCCACACCGCGCAGTTGACCCGCGAGGTCTTCGAACGGGCCCTGGGCGGCGTGCTGTTCGTCGACGAGGCGTACACCCTCACCCCGCGCGAGGCCTCCGGCTCCGACTTCGGCAGGGAGGCCGTGGACACACTGCTGAAGCTGATGGAGGACCACCGGGACAAGGTGGTCGTCATCGTCGCGGGCTACACCCAGGAGATGGAGACGTTCCTCGCCTCCAACCCGGGCCTGTCGTCCCGGTTCTCGCGCCGGGTGGAGTTCGCCGACTACTCCTCCGACGAGCTGGTCACCATCGTCCGCGAGCACGCCGTACAGCTCGGCTACGAGTGCGCGGCCGGGCTCGGGCCGGTGCTGCGGCAGCACTTCGACGCGCTGCCCCGCGACCGGTCCTTCGGCAACGCGCGCACCGCCCGCCAGATCCTGGAGCGCATGATGACCCGCCAGGCGGGCCGGCTCAGCAGACTGGCCGTGCCCAGCCTCGACGACCTGCGGCTGCTCCTCCCGGAGGACCTCGCGGACCCGGCGAGCGCCTCCTCCTCCAGCGGGGCGGCCAGGGCATGACCACGGCACACGGCAAGGTCTCCGCCGCCGCTCTGGCGCTGCTGCTGACCGCTTCCGCGGGCGCGCTCGGCGCCGGGCCGGCCGCGGCGGCCGGGAGCACGGTCCAACTCCCCGTCCTCGCCACGCGGTTGGACGCCGGCGCGGCCTGCACGGCGGGCTCGTCGGTCCGCGCCACCGACCTGCCGTGGGAGCAGGTGTCGCTGCAGCTCACCCGGACCTGGCCGTTCGCCTCGGGCGCCGGGGTGACCGTCGGCGTGGTCGACACCGGGGTCTCGGCCTCCGCGCCCACGCTCAAGGGCCGGGTCACGGCGGTCGGCGACGCCGGGACCGACTGCGTGGGTCACGGCACCTTCGTGGCCGGGCTGATCGGCGCCGCCGTAGCGGACGGGGTGCGGTTCGCGGGGGTGGCGCAGCAGGCGCGCGTCCTCGCGGTGCGCGGCAGCGACGCGCGCGGCGCGGTCACCGCGGAGCGGGTCGCGGACGGCATCCGGGCCGCCGTGGACGGCGGGGCGAAGGTGGTGACGGTGTCGGCGGCGCTCGCGGCCGACACCCCCACGCTGCGCGCGGCCGTCGCGCTCGCGGCGAAGAAGGACGTCCTGGTGATCGCCGCCGCCGTACCGGACACCCCGGCGACGGCGACCTCGGCGACGGACAGCCCGCCCGCCCGTGACTACTACCCGGCCGCCGACGACGGAGTGCTCTCCGTCCTCGACGTCGACGTGAACGGCAAGCGGCCGACCGGTGCGTACACGACGGACAGTGCCGCCCTCGCCGCGCCCGGCGACGGGGTGGTCGGCATCGGCCCCGCGAAGAACGGCCACTACATCGGCTCCGGGGCGTCGTTGGCCGCCGGGTTCGTGGCGGGGGCGGCGGCACTCGTGCGCTCCGTCCACCCGGACCTGACGGCCGCCCAGACCGCGACCCTCCTGCGCACCTCCGCGTACCCGGCCGACGTGCCCCGCCTCGACCCGTACGCGGCCGTCACGTCGGTCCTGACCGGCACCACCACACCCCCACGAGGTGACTCCGCCTCCCCGGTCCACCTCCCGGCCGACAAGGCCGCCGGACCCCTCCGCCGCGCCCTGTGGCCCGCGTCGGCGGGCCTCGCCGTGATCATCGCGGTGGTGTGGCTGGGGCTGGTTCTGCCCCGGGGCAGGCGCCTGGGCTGGCGGCCGTCCCGGCTGTCGCGGCCCGAAGGCGGGGGTACGGCGGAGAGTGCGGAGAGTTCGGTTCCCGCCGGTGTCGGTGCCCAAGGGACCACGGAGAGCTGACAACCGAGGGGCGGGAGCCGGTCGGCCCCCGCCCCTCGATCGGCCTGCCTCGTCCGCTCGTTACTCCTCCGCCCCCGCCGCCAGCGCCGTCTGGATCAGCGACGGCTTGCGGCGGACGATGTGGAGCGCCCGGCCCGGGGGAAGGACCCGGGGCTTGACGTTGCCGAAGACGTAGCCCTCGGACGGGGAGCAGGACATCAGGATGCCGGGGGTGTTGACCTCGTCCATGCGGCGCAGGAGCTGGTCGTTCAGGCCGCGGCCCGCGCCGGTCGCCGAGCGGGCGACGACCACGTGCAGGCCCAACTCGTGGCCCAGGGCGAGGTGTTCGAAGAGCGGGGCGAAGGGGTGGTCCATGACCGTGCCGCCGCCGACCATGTCGTAGTCGTCGACGAGGACGAACAGCCGGGGACCCGACCACCAGTCGGCCAGCCGCATGCGGGCCGGGGTGATCTCCTGGCCCGGTACGCGGGTGCGCAGGGCCTTCGCCGAGCCGCCGACGAGTTGTTTGAGGGCCTCCAGGGCCACCGCGTGGCCGAGGCGGTACTCCTCGGGGACCGCGTCGACCAGGCCGCGGCGGTAGTCCACGACCAGGATGCGGGCCTCGGCCGGGGTGTAGCGGGCGACGACCGAGTCCGCGACCAGCCGGAGCAGGTTGGTCTTGCCGCTCTCCGTGTCGCCGACGGCGACCAGGTGCGGGGTGCGCGAGAAGTCGTGCCAGACGGTGCCGAGGGTCTCCTCGTCCTGGCCGAGCGCCAGCTTGAGGCTCTGGCCGTCGCCGAGTTCCGGCTCGGCGAGTTCGGCCGCGGGCAGCCGGTGCGGGAGCATGCGGACCTGCGGGGCGCGCGGTCCGTGCCAGGCGCTCGCGATCCGGTCCACCAGGTCCGCGACTCCCTCGCTGAGCGTCTCCGGGTCGGTGGAACCGTCACCGCGGGGCAGCGCGGACAGGAAGTGGAGTTTCGTCTCGACCGTCAGACCCCGGCCGGGGATCTGCGGTACCGCGCTCGCCTTGCGGATGTCCACCACGGAGTCCATCGTGTCGCCGAGCCGCAGCTCCAGCCGGGTCGCGGACTGGTCGCGGACCGGGGCGGTGAGCTCCAGCCAGCGGGCGGTCGCGACGATGAGGTGGATGCCGTAGTTGAGACCGCTGGTGGCGATCTGGTTGAACGTCGGGATGTACTGGTCGAAGTTCTGCCGGACCGCCGACCAGCCGTCGATCACCAGGAAGATGTCGCCGTGCGGCTCGTCGGGGAACTCCCCGGCCGCGCGGCGGCGCCGGTAGGTGGACATCGAGTCGATGCCGTTGTCCAGGAAGAACTGCTCGCGCTGGGTGAGGACGGCGGTGACCTCGGCGACCGTACGGCTGATCCGCTCGGTGTCGAGGCGGGCCGCGACCCCGCCGACGTGCGGCAGTCCGGTCAGCTGGGAGAGCGTGCCGCCGCCGAAGTCCAGGCAGTAGAACTGGACTTCGCGCGGAGTGTGGGTGAGCGCGAGCGCCATGATGAGGCTGCGCAGCACCGTCGACTTGCCGCTCTGCGAGCCGCCCGCGACGGCGACATGGCCGCCCGCCCCGGCGAGGTCCACGACGAGCGGGTCACGGCGCTGGTCGAACGGCTTGTCGACCAGGCCGACCGGGACGCGGAGTTTCCCGGCGCCGTTCCAGCGGTGTGCGGTCAGCCCGCGGTCCGGGTCCTCGGCGAGACCGCCGAGCAGGGTGTCGAGCGGGGAGGCGGTGTCCAGCGGCGGCAGCCACACGCGGTGCGCGGGCGGCCCGGAGTCACGCAGCCGGTCCAGCGCCACCGCGAGCAGGCTCTCGGTGCTCTCCTCCGCCTCGGGCTCCGGGACCGCGATCGCGGCCGGTGCCGGAGCGCGCGGCACGATGTATCCGGTCGACCAGGGCACCACCTGCGTGGCGACCCGGGCCTGCGCGACGGCACCGCCGCGCCTGCGGTACGGGCCGGAGACGTAGGCCGCGCGGAACCGGGTGAGGGCCTCGATGCCGCTCTTCAGGTAGCCGCTGCCCGGCTGGGACGGCAGTTCGTACGCGTCGGGCACACCGAGGACACCCCGGGACTCCATCGCGGAGAAGGTGCGCAGACCGATCCGGTACGACAGGTGCGACTCCAGCTGGTGCATCCGGCCCTCGTCCAGGCGCTGCGAGGCCAGCAGCAGATGCACGCCCAGCGACCGGCCGAGGCGGCCGATCATCACGAACAGCTCCATGAACTCCCGGTGCGATGCGAGGAGTTCGCTGAACTCGTCGACGACGACGAACAGGCTGGGCAGCGGGGCGAGATCGGCGCCGCCGGCCCGCGCCTTCTCGTACTCCAGGGCCGAGGTGTAGTTGCCCGCGGACCTCAACAGCTCCTGGCGGCGGATGAGTTCGCCGTGCAGGGCGTCCTGCATGCGCTCCACCAGGGCGGCCTCGTCGGCGAGGTTGGTGATGACGGCGGAGGTGTGCGGGAGTTCGTCCAGGCCGAGGAAGGTCGCGCCGCCCTTGAAGTCCACCAGGACGAAGTTGAGTGTTTCGGAGGAGTTCGTGAGTGCGAGACCGAGGACCAGGGTGCGCAGCAGCTCCGACTTGCCGGAACCGGTCGCGCCGATCAGCATGCCGTGCGGGCCCATGCCGCCCTGCGCGGACTCCTTGATGTCCAGCTCCACGGGCCGCCCGTCCGCGCCCACCGCGACCGGGACGCGCAGCCGGCCGGAGCCGGTGTGCCGCCGCCACAGCGTGTCGGGATCCAGCCGGTGCAGGTCGGCGATGCCGAGCAGGGTCGTCAACTCGGTGTCGTTCGACAGCGGTTCGACCGCGTCGGAGGAGAGACTCATCCGGTACGGCGCGATCAGCCGGGCCAGCGACTCGGCGGCCACCGGACCCACCCGGTCGGGGCGGCCCAGGACCGTGGTCTGCTCCTTGCGGCTGCGGTCGGTGCGCACCAGCGCGACCGCGTCCGGGGTCACGTCCAGGCGCAGCGTGGTGCGGCCGGGCCGCCAGGTGAGCGAGTCGGACAGGTCGAGGACGATCGCGTTGCGGAAGCCCGGCCCGTCGAAACGGTGGCCGGACGGGATGGCGGCGCCGTCCACCACGACCACCACCAGCGGCTCGTCACGGCCGGGCACCGCGTCCGGGTCGAACGCGGGCCGCTCGGAGAACTCGCTGCCGAGCTGGTCCTCCAGATCGGTGAAGGCCGAGGCCACCATGCGCAACGGCCCCGCGCCGTCGGTCTCCTGGGGGTGGTGGTTGTGCGGCAGCCACTTCACCCACTCCCACTCCGCGCGCACCTCGTCGGCGGTGCAGACCGCGATCCACAGCTCCTCCGGCGGGTGGAACAGGGCCAGTTGGGCCAGCGCGGCGCGCAGCATCCCGCGGCTCGCGTCCCGGTCGCCACGGACCAACACCCTTGACCAGGACCGCAGATACAGCGCGATGGGCTGGCCGGGAACGGTGCTGTAGGCGCGGATGAAGCGCCGCAGCGCGTGCGCGCACAGCGGTTCGAGATCCTCGACGGGCTTGCTGGAGACGGGAGTCAGCCGCATCGCGAGCTGCTGGTCGCCGACCGCGATGCGCACCTCGCCGAAGTCGTCGTCCTTGACCCGGCGTTCCCACAGCCGCGTGGTGCGGACCATGGTGCGCAGCACCCGGGGCTCGGGATGCCGCCAGGCCAGGGCGAGCTGCTGCTCGACCACGGCCCGCTGCACGGTACGCCTGCTCTGCGCCAAGTAGCGCAGATAGTCCCGGCGTTCACCGCGCAGCCGCTGCTTGCGGTCGCCGGCCTTGCGCATGACCTGGCCGACCATCATCGCGCCGGCGGCCATCACCATCATGCCGAGCGCGAGGTACATGAAGATGCCGCTGGACTGGCCGCCCGACCGCATGAACATCATCATCATCGAGACCGACATCATCGCCATCGGCAGATACGTCCACACCGCGGACGTGTCCGGGACGGTCTCCATGAGGGTCGGCGGCTCCTGGAGGACCAACTCGCCGGCGGGCATGTCGGGTCCGCGACGGCGGGCCGGACGACGGAACAGGACCACGCTCAACGCTTGGGGCTCCTAACGGACTTCGCGCACCGCGGCGGCATGTGGGGGCATGCACCGGAACCGGCCTCGGCACTGGCACGGTGGAGGACGCTGTCAACACCGTTGGTGGGGGCTCCCGTTGACGCGCGTCGTAGGGAGTGTCAGTAGTGTGCACCCCGTCAACTCTGTACGTCCATGTCACCCCCCGCATCACCAGCACCCCGTTCCCCCACCCAGCCACCCTGTTCTCCCCCACCCAGCACGCCGCGCCGCGTGCCCCCGTTTCGATGTCCAGGAGACGTGAGCCCCGGTATGACCGACACTTCCGTGACCGGACTGTGCCATCTGACCGTGCGGGCACCGACCCGCACCATCGACCTCGCCGTGCCGTCCGACGTGCCCGTCGCCGACCTGCTGCCCACCGTGCTGCGGTACGCGGGGGAGGAGGCCGAGGAGACCGGTCTCGAACACGACGGCTGGATACTCCAGCGCCTCGGCGGCCGGCCGCTCGACGAGGAGGCGACCCTCGCCTCCCTCGAACTGACCGACGGCGAGGCGCTCCATCTCCGGCCGCGCACCGAGGCGTTGCCCGAAGTTCGCCTCGACGACCTGGTCGACGGCATCGCCGCCGTCACCCGGGACCGGCTGCACGGCTGGAGCCCGGAGGCGGCGCGACGGCTGCTGCGCGGTCTGGTCGCGGTGGCGGTCCTGACCGGACTGGTCCTGCTGGCCCTGCCGGGCACCCCGGCGTCGCTGCGCGCGGCCACCGCCGTGGGGACGGGCCTGCTGCTCCTGGCCGGGGCCGCGTCCGCGAGCCGGGCGGTGGACGATCCGGCGACCGGTGTGGTCCTGGGCCTGCTCGCGTCACCGGCGCTCGCGCTCGCGGGCTGGCTGGTGCCGGGCGGTGAGCTGAGCGGTCCGCAGGCCCACCAGGTGCTGGGGGCACGGCTGTTGGGGGCGGCTGCGGCCTGGGCCGGCGGCGCGGTCCTGGCCCTCGCGGCCTCCGCGGCCCGCACCCCGCTGTTCCTGGCCTCGGCACTGGTGGCGCTCGCCGCGGCGCTCGGCGGCGCCCTGATGACGGTGTTCGACGTACGGCCGGCCGCCGCGGCCGGGGTGATCGCCGCCCTGACGGTGCTGCTCGGGGGCCTGGTGCCCTCGCTGTCCTTCAAGTTCGCCGGGATGCGGATGCCGCCGCTGCCGACCAACCCGGACCAGTTGCAGGAGGGCATCGAGCCCTACCGGGGCACCGACGTGACGGTGCGCACCGAGCTCGCCGGCGAGTGGATGACCGCGCTGTACGGCGCGACGGGCGTGCTCTCGTCGGCCTGCCTGATCGCCCTGGCCCGCCGCCCCGGCCTCCCGGCGCTGCTGGTCGCCCTGGTCCTGTCCCTGCTGCTGCTCCTGCACGGCCGGGGCCTGGTCAACACGGCCCAGCGGCTGGTGCTCGTACTCCCGGGCGCGTGGGGCCTGTTGCTCCTGGCCTTCGGCTGGGGGCTGCGCCTGTCCGGCACCGAGCGGACCCTGCTGGTCGCCGGGCTGCTCGCGGTGGCGGCGGCGCTCACGGTCGCGGTGTGGACCGTACCGGGCCGGCGTCTGGTCCCGTACTGGGGCCGCGCGGCGGAGATCCTGCACTCCCTGCTGGCGATCGCCCTCTTCCCGCTGACCCTGTGGCTGCTGGGCGTGTTCGGCACCCTCCGCGGCATTTTCGGCTGACGGCCCCAGGGCCTGTCCGACCAGAACCCGAACGACCGAGCAGGAGGAAAGCGTGCGGTCGAAGCGCGACCAGGTGCAAGCGCACACGTTCATGATGGGCCGCCTGACCTCGGGCATGCTGCTGGCCGACCCGGACGCACCGGAGAGCCCGCTGGGCCGTACCAGCCGGGGCGCCCTGGTGGGGGTGATCGTCGGGGTGCTGTTCTGCGCCGGGGCGCTGGTGTTCGGGCTGCTCAAACCGGGCGGCAACGACGCCTGGCGCAGCGGTGACACCCTGATCGTCAACAAGGACACCGGCGCCCGCTACCTGTACGCCGACGGCAGGCTGCGCCCGGTGCGCAACTACGCCTCGGCCGTGCTGATCGGCGGCTCCGACCTGAAGACCACGTCGGTCGGCTCGGCCTCGCTCGCGGGCACCCCGGTCGGCCGGCCGGTCGGCATCACCGGCGCCCCCGACTCCGTACCGTCGACAGGGGAGTTGGAGTCCTCGCCGTGGCAGGTCTGCTCGACGGGCACCGGCTCGCAGACCACCCTCGTCCCGGGCGCCCCGGTGGAGACGGACCCGGTCGGCGCGAAGTCGGCACTGGTGGTGAAGGGCCCGGACAAGCACACCTACCTGGTGTGGCAGGGCAGCCGGCTGGAGCTGGACGAGGCCTCGGGCGCGGCGGAGTCCCTCGGCTACGCGCCCGTGACCCCCCGCCCGGTGTCGGCGGCCTTCCTGGACGCCCTGGTGGCCGGCCCCGACCTGGCCACCCCGAAGGTCGACGGCCGCGGCACGGCAGGACCCGAACTGGACGGCCGGGCCACCCGGATCGGCCAGGTCTTCCGCGTGGTGGCGGGCTCCGGGAACCAGGAGTACCTCCTGCAGAAGGACGGCCTGCACCCGGTGACCGACACCCAGTCGGCGCTGCTCCTCGGCGATCCGGACACCCGCAAGGAGGCCTACGACGGCGGGGCCCCGAACGTCGTCACGATCGACGTCTCCGACCTGCGGGCCCACCAGGCACCGGGCACGGCCGGGACGGACCCCTCGGTCGCCGGGCTGCCGGACAGTCCGCCCAGCGCGCTGGCGCTCGCGGCGGGGGAGTCGGTGTGCGCGCAGGTCGACCCGTCCGGCGGACAGGTGCGGGTGACCTCGGTACGGGTCGCCGAGACCGCGCTGTCCCCGGCGGCGCAGGCCGACCCGACGGCGCTGACCGCGGCCTGCGTGCCGGTGGATAGGGTGGTGGCCAGGCCCGGACACGGCACGCTGGCAAGGGCGTTGGGCGCGGCCGGCGAGACGGTGGGCGACACCACGTTCCTGGTCGGCGACGACGGAGTGAAGTACCGCATCCCGGACTCCAACGCGCTCGCCGCCCTCGGTTACGGCGGGGCGACCCCGGTCAAGGTGCCGTCCACCCTGCTGGCGATGCTGCCGACCGGGCCGGAGCTGAGCGCCCGGGCCGCCGCGTCGGACTCGGGCGGGGCGGCACAGGCACCGGGCGCGGCGGCGCAGTGCGGGACCGGTGGGTCGAACCCCGGTGGGACGGGTTCGGGTCCGGCCGCGATCGCCGGGCGGGTTCCGGCGAGCGGTGGGGTCGGCGCGCCGCAGGCGGATGTGGGCTCCAACTCGGCTGCCGTAGCGACGAACTGACGAATTCTCGCCGATCGAGATCGTGTTCACGCCAAACCGGAACAGCTTCCGAACCGGAATCCGCGGAGTCGCGTGTTCCGGTCAAGTTGCCTAGCAGTAAAAGCATTTGACGGGAAGGTGAATGTAACCTCAGATCTTCCTCAGTTCGTTGCCGTCGCAACTTCCGTCAATCTAGGCTCAGTTGTGCTCGCACTGTAGATCGACTTACGAAAGGTGGGACGATGGCTGGAGATGGCCAGCAGTCAAGCGAAGGCTCGACCCGGAACGGAATCCAGGCCCTGGAGAGCGCGTTCAGCGGCATCGTGAAGATCCGTCAGGACGTCGACAGCACCCGTTCCACCCTGGGCAGCGGCTACCAGGGCAGCGACGGCGGCCAGTACGGCCAGCTCCTCGCGCAGTGGGACGGCCAGTGCAACGTCATCCTCAAGAACCTCGAAGACGTCATCGACCGGCTGAACCAGAGCCTCGTGGAACACAACAAGACCCAGGGTTCCTCGAACGACTCCATCAACCAGGCGTACAACGCGGCGCAGTCGGCCTTCGACCAGCTCGCCGGCTGACCTCGCGTCGACGTCCGATCCCCCCATCGCGTAAGAGAGGCAAGCTGTGGCAGACAACCTGTCCGACGGTGTCATCTACGTCAGCTACAACCACATGTCCAACGCCGCGGACGACATGGTGGCGCAGACCAAGGCGATCGCGCAGACGCTGTCCAACCTCGAAGCCGAACTCGGTGAGCTCTCCAAGACCTGGTACGGCAACGACGCCGACACCTACCGCCAGAAGCAGGCGGCCTGGGACGGCGCGGTACAGAACATGGAGACGCTGCTCACCTCGCACTCGCAGCTCCTCAACGAGATCTCCAACAGCTACAAGTACAGCGAGAACTCCCTCAGCCAGATGTGGTCCGAGGTCACCATCGGCCGCTGAGCCGCTCGGCTCCACCGCACCGGCCGGCCTCCTCGCGGCCGGTGCGGTCCAGGCACCTTCCCGTTCCGTCGCCGCGCCGTACGCCAGGGTCGGCGCGTTCCGCCCGCGGAGGCACCCATGGCTGATCTGACCCACCTCGACTCGACCGCGCTGAAGAACTTCAAGAACACCGACGTCGCCGACTTCATCAGCGATCTGCTGGCCATCCGCAAGGACACTCCGGCGGGCGTCCGGTCCCTGAAGAACCTGATCGCCGAGACCGGTGCGGGCTCGGCCCAGGGCCTCGCCAAGATCCTGCGCATCGGCCTGATGAACGGAGGCGACAGCTCGGACCCGGTCGGCGGCGGCACGCTCGTGGAGGCGCTCAAGACGCAGGCGACCCAACTGGACAAGATCCTCACCGGCCAGAAGACCCTCTTCGACGACATCGACGACGCCCTGGACGAGACGATCACCACCCTGCTCAAGACCCAGGGCGACAGTCTCGACTCGATCGACGGCGAGAAGCTGCTGGACATCTTCGACACCGTCGACGGCGACATGAGCGGCAGCGGCTCGACAAACTCCTGAGGCCGGTGCGCGGCCCGTCGGCTCCCCGTGAGCCACGGGCCCCGCACCCCGGACCCCCCACCCCAGTCCCTCCTCCTCCGCAGCGGAGTCCGCCCCATGGCCGAAACCACCACCGGGACCGCCAACTACGACCCGGACGACTACTTCGCCCAGGCCGTCACCGACTTCACCGGCTACACGCTCCCGGCCCGGTCCACGCTGTTCGACAAGTTGAGCAGCTCGTCCAACGACGACTTCGGCAACCTCAAGCTGTTCCGGATGGACATCCAGGGCATCGGCATGAGGTCGGTGACCGCGGCGGACTACTCGGCGATCGGCGGCTGGCAGGTCAACAAGGGCGAGGACTACGACCTGGCCTTCTACGACGCCGGCGGGGACGGCGCGCACGACAGCGTGAGCATGAAGAAGGCACGCATCGTGATGATCGGCGTCACCGTCGACGGGAACGGCCGTGCCACGCTCTGGAGCGGCGGCGAGACCACCGGCGGCGGCGCCTTCGAGGGCTCGTACTCGCACGTCCAGTGGGACTCGGGGCCGATGGCGCAGTACATCTCGGGCAGCAAGCTGGTCCTCGACCACATCCTGGCGTCGCCGTACTCGACGCAGGGCTTCGAGTACAGCGGACTGTCGGTCATCGACGCCAACGCTGTCGACATGCTCTCCTTCGAGCACACCGGGCAGTCCTTCGACCGGGTGGTGCAGTTCTTCAAGGACCACTCGGACATCGTGAACCAGTGGATGACCTCGCTCGGCGAGGACCAGGCGGCCTGGAAGGGCAAGGCGGCCAGCCTCTTCTGGCATCTGCTGCACGAGCTGAAGACCAACTACGACGGCTACGTCTCCCAGTTGGGCGGCAGCGACTACACGGCGACCAACACCACCCTCGGCGGCTACGCCCCGAAGTCGAAGCTGAGCGACGCGCTGGCCGCCGCGCAGACGGCGTTGAAGGACGCGATCACCGCCATTCAGACCGCGTGGACCGACTGGGCCTCGGACGGCCAGCACGACCCGCACTACCACGTGAAGAAGATCCTCGACGGGATCAGTCAGTGGGTCATCAACAACAACATCAACCACGTGCTGGAATCGACACAGTCCACTTACAGCGAGTACGGAGGCGGCGACTACACCTCCTACTCCACCGACGCCAACTTCAAGCAGTCCGTCCCCGAGTACGGCGACCTCACCCAGCACACCACCTGGCAGAAGGTCGCCGACGCCGCCGTGAAGAGCTGGTCGGACCACGCGGACGCCAAGCTGAAGCAGCCGTCCATCGACGCGCTCAGCGCCGTGAAGAACGCCTGGGCGGACGTTGAGGACGCCTTCGCCAACGAGGTCACGAACAAGAACAAGGAGACGCTCTCCGAGGTCCTCCAGAAGGAGGAGAACGAGATCGCCGAAGAGGAGGCGAACCAGAACAACGAGAACCTCAACAACAGCCTGAACAACCTCAACAACAACCTGAACGACCTCGGCAACAACTTCAACAACCTCAACGACGGCCTGAACGACAACCTCAACAACCTGGGGAACAACCTCAACAACCTCAACAACGGCCTGAACGACAACCTCAACAACCTCGGTGACGGCCTCAACAACCTCGGCACGAACCTCAACACCAACCTGAACGACAGCCTCAACAACATCGGCGACGGCCTGAATTCGAGCCTCAACAACCTGAACGACGATCTCGGCAACAGCCTGAACAACGTCGGCACCGGGCTCGACGACCTCAACACCAACAGCCCTCTGAACAACGACGGTTCGGGCGGCAACGACCTGAGCAACCTCGCCACCGGCCTGCTGAACGGCCCCTCGCTCCTGAACGGCAACGACACCACCAAGAACGGCTCGACCACCCTCAACTCCCCGACCGGGGGCACCACCCAGCTCAACGGCGACGGCAGCCTCACCACCACGTTCCCGGACGGCTCCACCCAGACCATCGACCCGTCGACCGGCCTGGTCACCACCACCAACCCGGACGGCACCACCTCGGTCTCCCAGCTCAACCCGGGCAGCACCATCACCAACCCGGACGGCTCGACGACCACGCTGAACGACGACGGCACGCTGACCACCAAGTTCCCGGACGGCACGAGCCAGACCCTCAACCCGGACACCGGACAGGTCACCACCACGAACCCGGACGGCACCGTCAGCACGTCGACGCTCAACCCGACCGACGGCTCCTTCACCACCCCGGACGGCTCGACGGCCCAGCTCAACTCCGACGGCTCGCTGACCACGAAGTTCCCGGACGGCTCCACCGAGACGCTCAACCCGGACACCGGCCAGGTCACCGTCACCGACCCCTCGGGCAACGTCACCACCACGCACCTCAACCCGGGCGACACCTTCACCAACCCGGACGGCTCGACGACCACGCTGAACGACGACGGCACGCTGACCACGAAGTTCCCGGACGGCTCCACCCAGACCCTCAACCCGGACACCGGCCAACTCACCACCACCGACCCGTCGGGCCACACGACCACCACCGACATCGACGGCAGCGACCTTCCCTCGTCCTCGATCAACACGAGCGGACTCAACACCAGCGGTCTCGACACGAGCGGCCTGGACACGAGCGGGCTGAACAACGGCACCAGCCTCGACACGAGCGGCCTGAACACGACCGGGCTCAACAGCGGCGGCCTCAGCAGCGGTGGTCTCAACTCGTCCTCCGGCGGCCTGAATTCGGGCCTCGACAGCGGCTACGACGACTACGACAGCACCCCCTACACCGGCGGCCCGCTGCGCTCCGACTCCCTCGACACCGCCGCTCTCGACGCGTCCACCCCGGCCCAGGCGTCGAGCGGCACCCCGCTCAACCCGATGGGGATGGGCGGCATGGGAGGCATGGGCGGCGGCATGGGAGGCGGAGGCGGCGGCGGTCAGGGCGGCACCACCGAGCGCACCCGGGCCGTCCTCACCGACCCGTCCAACGGCGCCACCCGGCGCGGCCGGACCAACCGGGCGGCGAACGTGGACGAGGACGAGGACGTCGTGTACACCCGGCCCACCACGTCCAGCGCCCCGTACCCGGTGGGCGGCCCCGGCAGCAACGGCGCCGGCCAGAACGGCCGTTCCACGGAGAGCGGCGACCGCGCCCGGGACGCCTGGCTCACCGAGGACGAGGACGTCTGGGGCACCGACGAGGGCGGTTCACCGGCGGTGATCGGCCGATGAGCAGCGAGTCGATCGAGCAGCGGCTGGCCAAGGCGGTGGCCGAGCTGGAGGCCACCGAGGCCGCCGTGGCACGCGCGGAGGCCGAACTCGCCCACTCCGAGAGCACGGTGCGCTCGGCGGACCGCGCGGTCGAGGTGACCGTCAGCGCGCAGGGCGACCTGCGCGCGCTGACCTTCCTGGACGACAAGTACCGCACGATGCCCGCCGGTCAGCTCGCCGCGAGCGTGCTGGAGGCGGTGCAGGAGGCCCGGGCCCGGATGGCCCGGCACGTCATGGCCACCTTCGAGCCCTTCACCAAGGCCAACCCCGAGGCACCCGAGATCACCGGCTTCGACGTCGACTGGAACAAGATCTTCGGGCCCGGTGTCCTGGAGGGCCCCAAGGCCGGCCGACGGCGCGGGGCCGGCCGGCTCCGCGACGAGATCAGCGAAGACCCGGAGGACTGAGAAGACGATGGCTTCGAACGCCTACTCCGCCACCCCGCCCGCGCTCGTCGCCGGTACCCGGCAGATCGAGCAGATCAGCCGGCTGGCCAATGAGATGATCAACGAGTTCATCACGGACGTGTCGTCCACCTCCGACTGGCCCGGACAGGACGACAGCTACGCCAAGCAGATGCTGCCGCAGGAGAAGCAACAACGGGAGGGCTCCATCAAGACCGGCTCGTCCCTCTCCGAGGCGATCGTCAGCATCGGCGACGGCACCCTCACCAATCTCAAGAGCGTGCTGGGCACCCAGAGCGGCGTACTCGACGCCATCCACGACTCCAACGTCAACACGGGCGACACCGACGGTGGTTCGCACGGCGGAAAGCACTGACGCAGCGGATCGCCCCTGATGACCATCCACGCGTCGCCCCAGCTGAACAACCTCATGTTCGTGCTCATCGGCGAGAAGTTCCTCCAGGCCGACGAGGACATGGCATTCGCCAACGGCAAGCCGTACCAGCGGCTGGGCCGGCGTATGCGTGACCTCTCGGACCTGATCGAGCAGACCGCCGGTGGGGTCGGGCGCGCGCTGCCGCCGCAGGTCGGGAACAACTATGTGCGGGCGATGCACATGTTCCTCGACAGCGGCGGCGTCAACTACCTGAAGGACTTCGCCGACCAGCTCGACAGCATCGGACAGTCCCGCACCAAGTCCTCCATGGACATCATGGAGTCGAAGTGGCAGATCATCGCCGAACTGGTGCGGCTGCTCATCGAGTTGCTGGTCATCGCGGTGCTGTCCGCCTTCACCGGGGGTTCCGCCTCCAGCCAGGCCGCGGTGGCGAAGGCCCGCAGCCGGGTCGCCATTCTCACGCTGATGGAATGGCTGATGAAGAAGACGCACCTGATGCCCAGCATCACGGAGGCGATCGAAGAGGCGTTCACGACCTTCGCGGTACGGCTCGCCATGATGCTGGGCGCGCCCAAGGGCCGCCGGCCCAACGGGTTCGACTGGTCGCAGATCGTCCAGGACGGTGTCTTCGGCGCGTTCACCGGCCTGTTCCACGGCCTGCTGCACGACCTCGGCAAGGGCCTGAAGAACAACTTCAAGAACATCTTCAACACCCACAACCCGTTCAAGGACATCAGCGGCAACGGGAAGAAGTTCAACAACCACAAGTTCGACAACCCCGACCTCAACACCAAGCCGAACCCGAAGCCGACGCCCACCCCGAACCCGAAGACCACGCCGACCCCGCACGTCACGCCGACCCCGACTCCGACGCCCATGCCCACGCCGAAGCCGAAGTCCTTCGGCGACAAGGTGAAGCACGAACTCGGCGAGGACGTCGAGCACTTCCTCACCGAGGGCGGCGCGGAGACGCTCGGCGAGATCGCCACGGCGTCCATCTTCGGCTTCCCCATCGACCCGCTGAACACCTTCCTCGGCGCCGGCCTCAGCTCGATGAGCGAACGTCACCTGGGCCAGGGCGCGGGCGCGATCGGCAACAAGTTCAACTTCACCACCCCGCCGCAGGTGAACACCCTGGGCACGGCGGACATCCCGGACGACGAGACCAACTCCGACTCCAGCTCCGACAACAACTCCAGCCCGAACACCGGCCCTTCGGCCTCTTCGTCGAACGGCCCGGCGTCCGATTCGTCGACCACATCGGGCCCCGGCCCCATCAACACGACGTCGAACAACGGCAGTTCCTCGACGACCACCACCCCCCAACGCACCACCACGAACACCCCGCCGCCCGAGTCCACCGACACCCACGTCGACGACGTGAAGGTCGACGGCGGAGACCTCCGGAGCAACGTCCCGCACGGGACGACGAGCACGTCGGGCGGGGGCAACTCGTCGTCCAGCACGCCTACGAGCCATACGCCTACGAGCAGTACACCGACGGCCAGTACGCCGACGAGGTCGCCGGAACAGGTCGATGCAGGTGGGACCGAGGAGGCGCAGGGGACGGGGCGGCAGGGCGACACCCCGGATACGACGGTCGTGCCGCCGAGCACCAGCACGAGTGCGAGCACGACGGGTTCCGGTTCGCCTTCCAACACCAGCGGTGGTCCGCACACCAGCAACGCGGGAACTCCCGGGCCTGTACGCACAGTGCAGCAGCAGCCGGACGGTACTGGTGAGAGCCAGGGGACTGGTCAACAGAACGACACCTCGGACATCTCGAACCCCTCGGACCCCTCAACTCCGGTGCTCTCGCCGGACGTTCCGGTCGCGAGCGGGTCCAACACCAGCGTCGTACCGCCGACCACGACCACGACCACTACCCCGACCACGAATACGGGCAGTCAGACGTCCGGTTCAGGTTCCGGTACGACCTCGCACAGCGGTGGCAACCCGCGCACTACGACAACGGGGCGCCCGGAGAACACGACGTCCGACAGCACCGGCACGGAGACCCCCAACGCCACCGGCACGGAGGGCATCGACACCTCCCACTCCGATTCCGGCACAGTCGGCAACACCGACACCGACACCGACACCGACACGAACACCGGGGCCGACAGCAACACCGGCACCAGCACGAGCACGGACACCCACACCGGCACCGACCTCCCCACCCCCGTCGCCACCACCAGCAACAGCGCGCCGCCCGCGACCAGTTCGACGCCGGACACCGATCCCGCGCCGGAGACAGCCTCGCTGTCCCACTCCGGTACCGACACCCCGGCCCCGACACCCGTCCACACGTCCTCGGACCTTTCATCCAGCCCGGCACCGGACAGCACGCCCACGCCCACACCCGCCCCCGAGCCAGTCGTGCTCACCCCGTCCGTGACGCCCAACTCCGCGCCGGAGCCAGGGAGTTACGCGGAGGCGCGGGCCGGGGTGACGCCCTCGGAGCGGAGTCACACCTGGGTCGATCCGGTCTCCCGGCCCCTCGGGGCGGACGGCACGCGTACCCAGTACGTGGTGCGGGCCGGTTTCGCCGTACGGCGATTCACCCACGACGGGGTGCCGGTCACCGATCTCACCGTGACCTACCGGCTCACCGGCAATCCGGGGCTGGGGTCGCAGGTCGACGGTGTCCAGCAGCGGCTGGCGGACGGTGTGCAGCGGGTGTTCAACGCCCCGGGCCACCGGCTGGGGGACGGGAGCCGGCTGCGCGTCACCGTCGTACCGGCCGCCCCCGGCGAGACACCGCACCTCGACGTCACCCTCACCGACCCGACGGACGGGATCCCGGCCACCCACCACTCGTGGCCGGCCGACATCTCCGACTCCGACCTGGCCCACGAGGTCGGCCATCAGCTCGGGCTGCGCGACGAGAGCGGCTTCGACTCGGCCGCCCCGCACCGCGGCGGCACGAACAGTCTGATGGGCGACCCCACGCGGTTCACGCCCGCGTCGGACCGAGACCCGGCGTACGAGTCGGGTGGGCTCAGGCCCCGTCACCTCGCGCTGATCGGCACCCTGGTCGGTGATCCCGCGGACGACCACCGGGGTGGTGCCGAACGTCGGGGACCGGTCAAGGGCGCGCCCGGTGCGGACCCGCCCGCCCCGCCCACCCCCACCGTCGATCAGAACGACACCGCACCGACCCCGGTGGCCACCACGTCCACGGACACGGTGGGCATCGAGCCGACGGATAAGCACAGCGATACGCGCAGCGAAACGCACAGCGATACGCATACGGAGACGGACACCGAGACCGTCCCCGCGGTCGTGCCGGTGCCGGACATCACCCTGACCTCCCCGGAGGGCGACACCACCTCGCCGACCGAGTCGGTGGTCGGCGGTGGCCGCCCCACCTCCTACCTCGGTGGCTACGGGCGGCGCCACGACGGCCAGTTGGGGCTCGTACACGTGGAGCCGTTCGCGCCGGACCTGGTCGACGGGCTGCACCGCCAGGTGCTCACGGCGCTCGGCCGGCCCGCCCCGGGACCGAACGACCCCGTGCTCGCCCAGCTCCGGGACGTGCTGTCCGCGGAGCAGCTGGCGCTGAACATGCCGTATCTGCGCAGCGAGGGCGGTCACCGGATCGTCCTGGACGTCGACGGCGTCGACCGCGACGTGGACGTACGGCTGACGCTCGACAACAGGCGGGCGTCCGTACGGCAGGGGACGCTGGACACGAGCGATCCCGACAAACACGTGGAGCGGCGCGGGCAGGGCACCCGGGAGATCGTCTCCGCGCAGCCGTCCGGCACGTTCTCGACGATCCCGGTGCCGTGGACCGGTTCGGTGCCGATCGGCGCGGCGGGCCCGGTCCGAGGGGTGGACATCGCGCTGGGCGCGACCATCACCCACAACCAGGCGGACGGTTCGACCACCGTCACCCAGGTCGTGCAGACCACCAGCGCCCAGCGCAGCAACGAGCCCTCCCGCGCCTTCGACTTCACCGACAACTGGCAGGTGCGCGTGGACGCGCCGGCCCCGGACACGGACGCGGCGAACACGGATGTGGCGAACGCGGGGGACGCAACAGACGTAACGGATACGGCCGTTGTCGTCGCAGCTCCCGACCCCGCGCACGACTGGAGTCCGGCCGCGCAGCACGGAACGGTCACCATCTGGTTCCCGCAGCACCTCGTGGACGCCGAGAACGATCCCGGTCAGGAGCTGCCCGCGCCCGCCGACATCACGACGCTGCCGATCTACGGCGTGGACTCGGTGCTGAATCCGCGGCGGCTGTACGAGGGGGCCGCGGAGAACTTCCGCGACGACCTGGACGCGACGTCTTCGGCCCAACTCGCGGACTTCCTCAGCGAACCGATTCTGCGGGGCACGCTGCCCATGCAGGTCGAGGGCGGGCTGTACTCGCCGGTCCTCACCGACGCGCGCGGACGCGCGGTCGGCATGATGCGGCTGGACGCGACGGTCCGGGGCACCACTCCGGTGGCCAAGAGCCTCGACAAGAAGATCAACCTGGAGAGCCATGTCGTCAACTCGGTGAAGAACGACCAGAACACGTCGTTCAACAGCGGGGTGACCTTCACCGGCAGCGTCGGCCCGACCTTCACGAACGACCACGGGGTGGGACACCCGAACGCCTCCCACGGCATCGGCGGCACCGTCAACGGCAAGGGCACCGCGAGCCTCGCGGCGCAGAACGTGTTCGGCACCAGCAACCTCGCGGGCACCATGCACGCGGTGCGCACCAACCGCAGCCATCTGCTGACCGAGGCGGACGTCGAGTACACCCTCACCCTGATCCGCCCCGACGGCTCCATCTCCACCTACGCGCCCGGGACGTGGACCCACGCTCTCGATCTGCGGGTGCTCAGCGCCGAGGACGCGGCGGGGCATGCGCCGGAGCCGGACGAACTACGGGTGCTGCCGCACGAGTTGGAGACGCTGGAGTCGATCGGACAGTCCACCGCCCCGCTCGGCGTGGACGAGAACGACGCGGAGCCGCTGTTCGAGGACGCGGAGACCTGGCTGCGGGACCACGGCTTCCTGCCACCGCCGGCGGACGCCCCGCACCGCGGCCGACTGCCCGACGAGACGCTGGTGCAGGCGCAGTTGAACAATCTGCGGCGACTGCAGGAGCTGCGCTCCCCGCTCGGGCTGCGCGCGGCGACGGACTCCATGGTGGACGGCGGCCACTCGCTGTTCCTGGAGGTCCCCTCGGTGACGGGGCGGCGCCGGGTGCGGCTGGAACTGGGCGCCCAGCGCGACCCGAACCGGCCGGTGGAGCACCGCACGGTGCTGCCCAACATCCAGGTCATGGGCCTGGCGCAGGCGGCGGGCGGCGGTACCGCCCGGCTCGGCAACACCTACGGCCTGGGCGCCGGGTTCGGCGGTGGACTCACCGTGCCCACCCCGCACGGCGGCGCGTGGACCCTGAGCGCCACCGGCGACTACCAGTACGTCGGCCAGGCCTCGCTCGGCAACACCACCGGCACCACGCTCGGCCACGACCAGTTCTTCATCGGCACCGGGCAGGACACCCACGAGTTCGGGGTACCGGTCCGCCTCACGCTCGACCTGTACGAGGGGTCGGGCCAGGAACCGGTCGCCCGGTTCGGCGAGGCGCCGCCGCCTGCCCAACACGGCGAGCCCGACCTGGAGTTGGGTCTGGCGGCGCCCCACGAGCGGGGTGTCGCGGGCACGATCCGGCTGGCCGTGCCGCACGAGCGCACGCTGGACGAAGCCGACGCGGAGCCCGCGCCGGAGGGCGAGCCGTTCACCGTACGGCAGGTCACGCAGGAGGACCGGGACCGGCTGGCGCTGACGGACCCGGCCACCGGCGATCCGCACCCGGACGTGGTCCGCGTCCCGGACGACGCCCTGATCGACGTGGTGCGCGGTTCGGGGGCGCTGCAGGACGCCTTCCGCCGGATCGTCACGGGCGCCGGTGTCGACACCGATGCCGACTCCAGTACCGGTGACGACAACAGCGCCGATGCCGACACCAACGCCGGTGCCGTATCGGCCGGCCCTCCCGGCCGCGTCTCCAGGCTGGTGGACAACGTCACCGGGTTCCTGAGCAGTTCGCTGGTCGGGAGTCCCTTCGGCGACACCACCACGGTGAGCGCAGAGTCCCGTATCACCGCGCTCTCGCCCGGTTCGCTGGTCGGCCGGGGACACCAGATCTTCAGCGGCACCTATGTGGTGGAGGGGCTTACGCTGCCCGGGCTCGGTGCCGACGGGCAGCTCGCGATCGAGATCGAGGCCGTCGCCCACACGCCCCGGCTGACACAGAGCGTCAACCAGTACCTGGAGACCGGCATCTCGGCCGCCGACTCGGCGCAGCAGCTCAAGGGCCTGGGAAAATCCCACCAGTTCGGGGTGGGCGGCTCGGCGACCCAGAACAACCCGCCGAGTTCCACCCCGAGTTCGCAGCCCGCCGGCTCCCCGGCGCCCACACCGTCCACGCCGTCCCGCTTCAACCCGTCCGGGCGCTACCAGTACGACCGCAAGAGCGACAAGTCCGACACCCTCACCAGCGGCACCGGCACCAACCGGACGCCCACCCAGTCGGGCCTCCAGCACCGGATCACGGCCGACGTCACCTACCTGATCACCGTCCGGTCCGGACACCGCAACGTGATCGCCAACTCCTTCGGTTTCGGGCCGGGGGAGACCGTCACAGTCGCCGTGGACGTGCCGCGCGGGCTCCAGTTCCTCATGACGGAGAGTCAACTCCAGCGCGACGGACGGTGGATGGGCGCCCTGCCCGAGCGCCCGGCCGACCCCTCGACGACAGGTCTGACGAGCCCGTCCCTGCCCGACCGGTACGTCCACGACGGCACCCTCGGCCTGGCCGCGGTCACCTCGGTCACCGAGTTCTCCGACCCGGGCACGGGCCCGACGCCGACCCCGCCGATCGAGCAGCGCTCCCGATTCCACAACGACGTACGGCAGTTGGTGGACCGCTACGCCCCCGGCGTGACCACCCCCGGCCACGCCTCCTACCTGCCCGGTGTCGCCGCGCTGGTCGCGGACAACACCGGGGTCGCCGGGAAGCGGGCGCTGATCGGGCGCGGCGGCGGACAGACCAGGTTCAGCTTCCGGCACCACCGGTTCGGCGGTGCGGCGCTGGTCGAGGTGACGTTCTCGGCCCGGCCCACGAGCACCGCCGCACACCGCGGCACCGTGCGGGGCACCGCCGTGCCGGGCGACAAGTCCGGTATGGAGCAGTGGGGTTCGCACACGGCGGAGGGCCGTTCGCTCTCCTCCTCGGTGGGCCGCCAGCACCGGCTCACCGTCAACCCGACGGCGCGGTTCAGCCGCCCCGACACCGACGACCGTACGGACCGGCTCGGCCCCTCCGCCACCGTGGTCTCCTCGTCCAGCAAGGTCGACAAGAGCGGACGCACCGCCGAGGACCGGTTCTGGCTGCGCACCGACAGCGCCGCCGACTTCGACGGCCTGGACTACGAACTGGTCGCCACGGTCCGCTCCACCCTGGTCACCGACTGGCCGCCCAACGTGGTGGGCGCGCTGGTGCAGCGCGGGTTCATCGCCTGGGACGACGCCGACGCGCCCACCCGCTCCTGGCTCAGCCGCACCCTCTCCGGCGAACTCGGCGGCCAGGTCCGGGTACCGGCCCAGGTGAGCCTGCGCTTCACCGGCAGCGAGACTGACGGGGACGGCACCCGGACTCCGCTGCCCGCACCCCCGCCGCCCGCGCTCTCCCGGGTCGACCCCCGCCAACTCCCCGCCACACAGCCCGCGTTGCGGGACGCGGACCTGTTCCACCCGACCGGCTCCGTCCCCGTCTACGGCTTCGACGGCTGGAGCCAGCTGTACACCGCCCTCGACCAGGTCGCCCCGGACACCGGGAGCGGCTGGCGTTCCGTGCCGGCCTCGACCTCCGACGAGAACGCGTCGGTACGGCTCGGCGAACTCATCCAGGCCGGCACGATCTCGCTGGACACACCCCGGCAGACCGGCGGGATGCTGCCGTCGATGCCGGGCGCGTTCCCGCTGCAGAACGCCCCGGACCAACGGCCCACGCTCACCGTCTCGTTGTACCGGCCGCGGGTGGTCACCGACGGCGGCGACGTGACCCTCGACCGGCTGCGGATCAGCACCCAGAGCAGCAGCACGGTCTCCGGAGCCGACACCACCACCGGGCTGTCGCTCCCGTTCGTCCTGAGCGCCGACGACCCCGACCGCAACCTCCTCGGCGCGACCCCGCCGGTGCTCCAACGGCCCGTGGACGCGAGCAACTTCGGCAGCGGAGTCTCCGGCGGCCGCCGCGACTGGCTCAAGACCGGCAGCACCAGCCTGCCGGCCGAGGGCCGCGGCACCCGCAGCTACGAGGTGCGGGCCGACGTCCACATCGAGGTCACCGGCCCCGAGGGCGTCCGCCATGTCACCGGTACGGCCACGATCCGCATCGAGGAACGCGACGCCCTCGGCCACGGCATCACCGAGCCCCGTCCGGTGCCTCAGGTCTACGACCTCCCGGCCCTCCTCACCGAAGGCACCGGCACCGCTCCGGACGACTGGGCGACGACCCGGCTGGGGAACGTCCGGAACACCATCAACGCGGGCGTCGACCTCACGGACGACGGCTTCCAGTTCTGGGTGGCCACCGGCCCCGACCCGGACGGCTCCCGCCTGACCCTGGCCCTCTACGCGGCGTCGCGGGCGGCCCGGGACAACGGGCGCCCGGTGGAACTGGTCACCCGGGGCCCCGAGGGCCTGCGCGTCTGGTCCTTCGACCCGGACGGCACGCTGACAGGACCGCCGACGGAGAGGTCGGCCACAGGGGACGCGGCGCCGGGTACGGGCGACGCGACGGTGGGCACGGACATCGCGGCGCCCGGCACGGGGGACACGGCGTCGGATTCCACCACCGGTGTCGCGGCGCTGGACCAGGCGTGGGCGAACTTCGAGCGCGAGGCCGCCGCGTTCGACCAGGCCGAGGACGACCACACCGCCGCGCTCGACGACGAGTACGAGCAGCGGGGGCTGCGGCCCGACGCGCAGGACGCCCTGAACGAAGCGGCCACCGCGCTGACGGCCGCGGCGAACGAGGCCCACCGGACCGACACGGCCGCGACCACCGCCGAGCAGGACGCGGACCGGGCCGAACAGGACCTCCAAGACCTCATCACCCGCGAGAAGAGCCTGGTCGGCGGGATCTCCGCGGCCCGCCGCACGATCGGCCCGCTCACCGGCGCGGTCTCCGAGGGCGAGCGCCAGGAGCTACGTCTCAGCGCCCGGATCAACACCGCGCGCCGCCAACTGGCCGACCTCACGGCCCGCGCGACCGCGCCCGCGCCCGCGACGACGAGGCCCTCCGACGCCGGCTCCGAATCCGCTTCCGGCGACACGGTGAACGCTCCGGTGCCGGGCCCGTCCGGCACGGACGACGCTACGACCGTCGAGAGCACGACGCCGGGTACGGTCACCCAGGACTCGGATACGCAGGGCGCGATCACGGCGGACACGGATACGCCGGGCACGACCACGTCGGACACCGTCGCGCCGGACACGGTCGCAGACCCCGCCCCTGCACCCGCCGTAGACCCCCGGCTCACTCAGCAGATCGCCGAAGTCACCGCCGATCTGGGTAAGTTGGACGCCGATCTCGGCGAGGTGCGGGCCGGGCTTGAGCGGGACCGTGCCGCGCTCCGGGACACCCAGGCCGGCCTGGACCGTGACGAGGCGGCCCTGAGCGAGGCGCGGGCGCAGCTCCCGGGAGTGCGGGCCACGGCGGGCACCCGGCGTTCGGACGCCAACACGGCGCGCGGGTATGCCGAGGACGCGGCCATGGTCCATGAGGACGCGCGCGAGAACCATGAGCGGGCGGCGCAGACGCTCGGCGAGATCGACTCCCGGATCGACAACGCCCTCGGCAGGCGTGACGACGCCACGGCCCGCCGGGCGGCGGCGGAGATCGCGCTGCCCGGCGTCACCGGCCGGGTGCTGGCCGTCGGACCCTCGACGCTGCCCACCTCACGCACGACGCTGGCCTCGGTCACCCCGCGCTGGCCGGGCTCGGGCCGCCCCCGCACGGCGGGCCCCTCCACCGGCAACGCACCGCTCCCGGGCGACGGCGACATCTCCGAGAGCGACGACAACTCGACCACCGGGAACGAGGATTCAGGGAGCGACGGCGGTTCGGACGCGGACACCGAACTGACCACTCCCGACCCGACGTACCTCGTCCCGCCGAAGGGCGGTCCACCGGCCGGCGACGACGACACCACCGGCGGGGACCAGAGCAGCACGTCCGGCGACCCCGGCACGACTACGTCCGCCCAGGACAGCGCGTTCGACGCCCTGGTGGGGAACACCACCACCACGTCCACCGACCCGGACAGCGCACCGGTGGACGCGGACACGGACGCGGCCCTCACCCCGGAAGAGGCGCAGGCCAAGACCGACGCCAAGGGCAAGGGCAAGGCCCCGGCCCAGGACGACACCAACGGCACGTCGCCCGGCCCCACTTCATCCGGCGCCACCTCGTCCGAGCCCACGTCCTCCACCCTCGCCGCACCCCAGCCCGCCGACTACCAGGTGCGGGCGCCGCGAGGCAATGCGGTCCCGACCCGTGGTGACGGCCGCTGCATGCTCTACACGTTCATCGGCACCGACCCGGCGCGGGTCCGCGACCGGCTGCCGGGACTGCGAACCAGGGCTCCGGAGACCTACGCCTGGCTGGGCGACCCGCGCCAAGTCCGCACCGGGCTGGCCCAGTTCACCCGGTGGCGGTCGGGCACCCCGATGCCCCCGGCCGGCCGGCACTTGATGCTCGCGGCCGACCAGCTGCGCATCCTCGCCGAGGACCGACTGCTCACCGCCCGCAGTGATCACCCGTTGCCGCACGAGGTGGTGGGCCAGGTACGGCAGACGCTCGCGGGGTGGTTCGACGGGCGCACGGCGACCATGGACCGGCCCGAACTCCTGGCGACCCTCGACGAGTACGGCATCACAGGGGTCACGGAGCCGGAGCAGTTGGAGTCGGACGATCTCGGCACGCTCTACATCGAGGCGCTGACCAGTAACGACGCGATCGGCCCGGCGCAGCCCAGCGGCCGGGACATGTTCGCGTACCTGCGTGACACCGGCCAACTGCCCACGCTGGACAGCCTCTCCGACGACCAGCTCCGCCGACTGCTCGGGCACGGCTACACCGAGAGCACCGCACAGTTCACCGACGCCGAACTCGCCCACGCGCTCAACTCCGTCCAGAACTGGGCCGCGGTATACGACCGTGACGAGGGCGAGTTGTTCCTCCCGCTGCTGGCGGACACCCTGGACGTGGCCGTCGAGGTACTGCGACCGGACCAGTCGACCGGCCTCGGCACCGTCACCCGCGTCGGTTCCCACACCGCCACCCGGGTTCTGGAGGTCCACTACACGGGCCTGAACCACTACAGCGCCACCGACGCCGGACCCCTCACCGTCGACCCGGCAACCATCACCCCGTCGCAGGCGCCCCGGGGTCCCGAGGACTCCACCAGCGTTCAGCCGAACGGTCGTTACCGTCCCGCGCCGACTCGCGACGCCGACGAGGACCGTCCCGCGTCCCGTGTCGCGGACCCTGCTCCGAAGGACAGCTGGCACGGCTTGCGTCCTCACGCGCGCCCGGCTGTTCACTCCACCGAGCGGTTCGATCCGCATGCGGACCAGTCCAACTCGCCCCGCTCCGGGGCTCTCAGTGGTGCGACGACTCTCGTCCGTACGCAGGTTCGTCGTATCCAGGCGCCCAACGGGCAGTGGGTACGGGACTACACGCTCAACCTCCCGGTCACCGCGACCGACCCGGCGCTGACGACCCAACTCAACGAGCGCATCACCGGTCTGCTGGACGCACACCTCAACTCCGGTCTGGCGCTGCCCGGTTCAGGCGATCAGCTCCACATCAACCTCAACCTGATCTCCGATCCCGCGCACCCCGAGGCGATCACCCTCACCAACACCGCGAACCCGGACCGGGCCGACCAACTCCACCTCGACGCCAACCATTCCGACGAGGACCTTCTCCACGAGGTCCTGCACTACCTCGGTCTGCCGGACGAACAGCGCGACAACGACTTCCTGTTGCGCAACCACCCGAACAGCACGGCCGTCCGCACCACCGGCGTCATGGCCACCACCCAAGCCGCCGTCCACATTCCCCGCCGTTATCTGCGCACGATCGAGAACGTCACGTCCGCAGGGCCCCAACTCCACGACCACTCAGGCCAGGACGTCACCACCCCTGCCCTGGAACCCGACACCACGCCCATCCCCAGCGACTCCTCCCTCACCTGGCCCACCTCCCAGGCACCGACCGCACAGCCGCCCGCACCGGGCCGCCTCCCGTCGAGTTACGTGAACTCCTACGGCGCGCTCCCGGACGGCACGGTCGGACTCGTGTATGCGGAGCCGTTCTCCGACGAGGTGATCGAGGGGCTGCACGGTCAGGTCTACGAGGCGCTCGGACTCGATGCCGACAATCCGCCCGAGTCGGTGCGCGAGCAGGTGCGGGACGCGTTGAGCCGGGAGAACCTCGCGCTGCAGCTGCCGTATCTGCGCTCGAACGGCGGTCACCGCATCACCGTCCGGGTCGGCGGGAACGAGCACACCGTCGACGTACAACTGACGCTTTCCGACGCGCGGGCCTCGTTGCGGCAGGGGCGTTTCGACCCGCGCGACCCCGACAAGCATGTCGAGCGGCGTGGGTTCGGTACGCGGGAGAACTTCTCCAGCCAGCCGTCGGGGACGTACCGCACGATCCAGGGGCCCTGGACCGGTACGTTCCCGATCACCGCACCGACCGCCGTGCGGGCGATAGACGGATCGCTCACGCTGTCCGTCACGCACAACCAGGCCAGTGACGCGACGACCGTGACGCAGGCCGTCCAGACCACCTCCGCCCAGCGCTCCAACGAGCCCTCGGATCCAGTGGAGTTCACCACCCACTGGCGGGTGCGCGTCGATGCCCCCGCGGTCAGCGCGGCGCCCACCGCGCCGGCCGCGCCCGCCACCGCCCCGGCGACGGACGGGTGGCGTGCGCCGGTGTCGCACGGTTCCACCACGATCTGGTTCCCGCGGCACCTCACCACCGCCGATCCGGCGCCGGGTTCGCTGCCCACGCCCGCCGCGCCGACCGATCTCCCGCTCTACGGTGTCGATTCCGTGATCGACCCGAGGGCCCTGTACGAGCATGCCCACCAGGCGTTCCACACCCATCTGGACGCCACCGCCGCCGGGCAGGTCTCGGACTTCCTCTCCGAGCAGGTGCTGCGCGGCACGCTGCCGATGCAGATCCACGGCGGGCTCTACTCGCCCGTGATCACCAACGCCGCCGGCGAAGCGGTCGGCATGCTGCGCCTGGTCACCACGCCCGGGACCAGCACCCCGCTGCGGCAGAGCACCGCGGGGCAGATCAACCTGGAAAGCCATCTGGTCAACACCGCGAAGGTCGACCTCTCGTCGAAGTACACCAGCGGTCTCGGAGTCAGTGGCACCGCTGCCGTCGCCCTCACCGGCGACCACAGCCAGGGTCATCCGGACGCGTCGAAGACCATCGGCGGCAGTATCGGTCTGCGCGTGCAGGGGCAGGCGACGGTCACCAACACGTACAGCGCGAGCAGTTCCGCGGGCACGATGCACGCCATCCGCACCAACCAGAGCCATCTGCTCGCCCCCACCGCGGTCACCTACCAGGTCACCCTGATCCGGCCGGACGGCAACGTGCTGCCCGCGCCACCGCTCCCTCGGCCGCACGGCATGGATCTACGGCTCCTGAGCCGGACGACCGCCGCCGGGCATACCCCGACCGCCGCCGAGACGCGTGAACTCCCGGACTCCCTGGAGCGGTTGGACGGTATCGGGCTGAGCGCGGCCCCGCTCGACGTCACCGGCACGGACGGCCTGTTCGACGAGGCCGAGGCGTGGCTGCGCCGCGAGGGCTTCCTGCCGTCGGCTCACGGCGCGATCCGGAGCCACGAGCCCGAGCACCAGATCCGGTTGCACGCCCAGCTCAACAACCTGCGCCGACTGCGCGAGGCGCGCTCCCGTACCGGGCTGCGGGCCGCCACCGACGCCATGGTCGACGGCGGTCACGCGCTGCACTTCGAGGTGCCCAACAGCAGCGACACGGGTGTCCGTCGGGTCCGGTTGCTGCTCTCCGCCGAACGGGACACCGGGCAGGCCAGCACCCATCACCTCGTTCTGCCGGGTATCCAGGTCATGGGTCTGGCGCAGATGGCGGGCAGCGACGCCGAGCAGCGCGGTGAGTCGTACAGCGGAGCGTTCGGAGGGTTGGGCACCGTCGGCGGTCCGTTGCGCAGCTGGGGGTCCATCGCGTTCGGGGGCGACTACCAGCAGGGCCACCAGATCACGCACGGCGACACCGTGGGCGGCGCCACCGGTCACGACCAGTTCTTCATCGCCACCAACCAGGACAGTCACGCGTTCGACGTGCCGGTGCGGTTGGCCCTGGACCTGTACGCGGACGACGGCGACCAGCCCAGCGAGCGGTTCGGGCAGAACGTGAACCAGGCTCTCGCCCCGGCAGCCCCGGTCGTCGCCCCGGCTCCAACTGCCGCCGGTGCGCCACCCGTTGCCCCTGCGCCACCCGTCGCGCCGACGGTCACCGGATCGCTGCGCCTTGCGGTGCCGAACGGCCGTACCCACGCGCCCGCGACGACGCCCGCGCCGCCCGCGCGTACCGACGGGGCGCCGCGTCGGCCCAACGCGGTCGACAGGGCCCGGCTCGACGGGACCGACGCCACCGGCGCCCCGCGGCGGGGTCTGGTGCGGATACCGGACGACGCGCTGATCGACACCGTGCGCGGCTCCGCGGCCATCGAGTCGGTCTTCCGGCGGGCGGCCCGGGAGATCCGCAACCAGGCCCAGCAGGCGACGCCCGCCACCCCGGCCACCGGCCCGATCCTCCCGGTCACCGCCCCCGGCACGGCACCCGCCCCCGTCGCGCCGCAGCGCGCGAGCCTCTTCCCCCTCGCCGGGCACGGGCTGATGGACAACACGACGCGCGCCGCCGAGACCCGGCACGCGGCGATCACGCCGGGCAGTCTCGTCGCC